>NZ_JBALSS010000010.1:0-53727 GCF_036967045.1 Bacillus sp. JJ1609
GACAAGTTTAACACAGCCTAAAAAAAGGGGCTTGTTTGGTTTGTAGAGAATAGTTAAACGTGTAAACCAATAAAAGAATTGAGGTGTAATTTTATGTTGAATAATGAAGTTACTGAACTTTTGCACATTGAGTATCCGATTATACAAGCACCTATGGCGGGCGGAATTACAACTTCTAGATTAGTAGCTGAAGTTTCTAATTCTGGAGGTCTAGGAACCATTGGAGCTGGATATCTGACCCCTGCTCAAATACGCGAACAAATCAGGGAAATAAAGCAGTTAACATCCAAATTTTTTGGTATCAATCTATTTGTTCCTAACGAATTCCATGTTTCACATAATGAAATTAAATTCGCTAATGAGATGCTACAGCCTATTCGTGAGCAATTGAATTTACCTCATGAAGAAACCATTGAACTGCCTAAAGTTAATAATGTTTTAGAAACATTTAAAGAACAAATTAAGATCGTTATTGAAGAAAAAGTCCCTGTTTGTTCTTTTACATTTGGCATTCCTTCTATGGAAGTGATCAGAGAGTTAAAACAACATAACATTATATTAATAGGAACTGCAGCAACTGTAAGAGAGGCAGTTGAAATTGAAAAAAGTGGAATGGATATTGTAGTTGTGCAAGGTAGTGAAGCTGGTGGACATCGAGGGAATTTTATTAATGGTGACCAGGAGAGCCTGGTGGGTTTGATGTCACTAATTCCGCAGGTTGTTGATAATGTAAACATTCCTGTTATTTCTGCTGGAGGAATTATGGATGGCAGAGGGTTTATTGCTTCTACTTGTTTGGGAGCTAAAGGTGTACAAATGGGTACTGCATTCTTAACTTGCATTGAAAGTGGAGCACATAAGGTACATAAAGAAGGAATTCTTCATGCTCACGAAGACCAGATTGTTTTAACTCGAGCATTTTCTGGCAAAATGGCAAGAGGAATTAAAAATCGATTTATTGAAGAAATGCAGAAGGCTGAAGCGTCTGTTCCGGATTTTCCAGTTCAAAATGCACTCACTCAAACGATAAGAAAAGCTTCTGCTACACAAAATAATCAAGACTATATGTCACTATGGTCCGGTCAAAGTCCAAGACTAGCTAAAATTCAAACGGTTAATACTTTAATTAAAAATGTGATTTCCGAAGCTGAAAAAATCAAGAATAGTATATAAACCTTTAATAGTTAAATTCTCAAAATGAGAGCAACAAAACATTGTTCACTTGCTTGCCGGGGTTCGTCTGTGTTACGAGTTCAAGACATCAAGCCAAATCGAACTCTAGTAATAATCACTGTACTAACGGTATGGGCATCACTGGTAATTTTCATGCGCCATGGTGAGAATTTTCATTAGCATGAATGTCTGTGTTATAGGTCAATGGTGATTTTTAGAACCTGTTGATTGTAGTGGAGGGAACTTTACTCCAGCGGAATTAGCGGCTAGGGCGACGCCCTGCGGAAAGCAAGTGCCTGGAGCGAAAATCCACAGTTGAGGTGAACAGATCCAAATCTAAAGTTCCCATCTTTATAAGAATATTTATTAAAGAGTAACCTACTCTTTTTTAATTGGCATGTGTCAGCCGCCTTCAATGCAAGTTGCAGTAGAACTTCCTACGATAGAATTTAGTTCTTGAAGCAGCACAATCAAAAGGTCATTTTTTACTAGCTTTTCTAACGATTGGTTTACAAGAGGAATATTATACTTTGTAAAAACCTCGGCAGTATTTTTCCAAACATCAACAATTGCTTCTGGTGACATATTAGCTTGAATGACCATCAAGGATTCTCCTTCTACTGGCGTGGTGCAAATAACATTACTGAAACGCCAAGAATACATATTCCTGCACCTACCCAATCGTATAAATCAGGGGTTTTTCTATCAATTCCCCATCCCCATAAAACGGATAATACTATAAACACTCCACCATAAGCTGCATAAACTCTGCCGAATGATGGAAATGTTTGGAGAGTCGCTATAACACCGTACAGAGCTAAGGCAATACCTCCAGCTATCCCCCAGTAATATGGTTTCCCTTCTCGAAGCCATAACCAAATCAGATAACCTCCACCAATTTCAGCTATACCAGCAAGAATAAATAAAACAATTGCATAAAGAATGTAAATCACTTCCTTAAATTTTTAAAAACATTAGATTGTACTAAAATGCAAAATCATCGTTCTTTTGAAAGGTCGAAATGTTTGTAACCAATTTTAAATGGTTATATGGATTAATTAAATTATAACTTAGATTTTATGTAATTTTCCAAGTTGATTATCACATATATAGCCAGCCACTTGAACATCTTAATGATTAGTATATTTACAAAAAGTTAATAATTCCTTAGCATATAACAACTTGATTATATAAGCGTATTATTATATGATGATTCCGTGATGGAGGTAATGTGCGATGATAAAACAATGTATTGATATTGAACATGCTTCGGCTTTGTTAAAGCTTCTGGGAGATAAGACAAGGTTAACGATGGTAAAGATTTTAGCCGATCATGATTGCTGTGTTTGTGAATTTGTAGAGATATTCGATACAAGTCAGCCAGCCATTAGCCAGCATATCCGAAAATTAAAGGATGCTGGGTTGGTAAAAGAAAGCAGGAGAGGTCAATGGATCTTTTACTCGCTTAATCAGGGGTATGAACAATTTGAATTTGTACAATTGCTTTTAAATGCACTGCCTAGTCAGGAAGAAAAACTAACAGAACTTGAAAAGCAAGGAAAACGGATTTCTTGTGAATAACGGAGGTGTTTGAAATTGTCATTAGCAATTATAGCTTCACTTATCTTCCTTTTGACACTGACTTTGGTAATATGGCAGCCTAAAGGGCTCGGAATTGGCTGGTCAGCGGTAGGTGGAGCGGTTTTAGCCTTGATTTTTGGTGTTGTCGATTTTCAGGATGTCATTGATGTTACCGGGATTGTCTGGAATGCGACACTAGCATTTATCGCGATCATTATTATTTCCCTCATTTTAGACGAAATTGGATTTTTCGAATGGTCTGCATTGCACATGGCACGAGCAGCAAAAGGCAACGGCATTAAGATGTTTATTTACGTTTCACTTCTAGGTGCTGCTGTTGCTGCGTTGTTTGCAAATGATGGTGCGGCCTTGATCTTAACTCCTATTGTATTGGCGATGGTGAGGAATCTAAAATTCGAAGAAAAAATGGTATTTCCTTTTATCATCGCGAGTGGATTCATTGCCGATACGACTTCATTGCCATTAGTAGTAAGTAACTTGGTAAATATCGTCTCTGCCGATTTCTTTAATATTGGATTCGTCGAATATGCTTCTCGTATGATCGTACCGAACTTATTCTCTTTAGCGGCAAGTATCTTGGTATTATATCTATTCTTCCGTAATAGCATCCCAAAAAACTATGAGATGTCTGATTTGAAGAAGCCTGTAGAAGCAATCAAGGATATGAAGATGTTCCGCTTATCTTGGGTAGTATTGGGAATCCTGCTTGTCGGGTATTTTGCAAGTGAATTCCTTAACATCCCCGTATCGTTCATTGCTGGCATCGTTGCCATTTTCTTTTTGATGATGGCTAGAAGAAGCCCTGCGGTCCACACTTCAAATGTAGTAAAAGGAGCACCGTGGGCAATCGTATTCTTCTCGATTGGAATGTACGTAGTTGTTTACGGACTGCGTAACGCTGGTTTGACGAACATCCTTGCAGATGTTATCCAGGCTGCGGCTGATCAGGGCTTGTTTGTTGCAACAATCGGAATGGGATTCATTGCCGCGATTTTGTCTTCAATCATGAACAATATGCCAACGGTCATGATAGATGCTCTGGCGATTTCAGATACTAACACAACAGGAGCTATCCGCGAAGCACTTATTTACGCAAATGTCATTGGGTCAGACTTGGGTCCGAAGATTACTCCGATTGGTTCATTGGCAACACTTCTTTGGCTCCACGTTCTTTCTTTGAAAGGCGTAAAGATTTCATGGGGCACTTATTTTAAAACAGGAATCATTTTAACCATCCCTACTTTGTTCATTACACTTGTAGGCCTATATATTTGGTTACTTATTATTTAACAAGGGAGCGAACTAACGATGTTTAAAAAAACAATCTACTTTTTATGTACGGGAAACTCTTGCAGAAGCCAAATGGCTGATGGCTGGGCTAAACAGTATCTTGGAGATGAGTGGGACGTTAAGAGTGCTGGTCTAGAAGCGCACGGCTTAAATCCTAATGCAGTAAAAGCGATGAAAGAGGCAGGAGTAGATATTTCCAACAACACATCTGATGTGATTGATCCTCAAATCCTTAATAATGCAGACATTGTTGTAACGCTTTGTGGTCATGCAGATGAGCATTGCCCAATGACACCACCTCACGTAAAGCGCGAGCATTGGGGCTTTGATGACCCTGCCAAAGCTGAAGGTACAGAAGAAGAGAAATGGGCTTTCTTCCAGCGTGTACGTGACGAGATTAAAGACCGCATCCAAACATTCGCTGAAACTGGAAAGTAAATCTTATTAGCTAAGAGGTATACCTCTTGGCTATTTTCATAACTAAAGGAGTTCTTTTGTTGAACGGTTAACATTAGATGATTCAGAAGATAAAGGTGCATTTGTTTTGCCAGGAAAGGAAAGTGACTGCTGTTAACTAGGGAGGATTCAACAATGAGTTAAAAAACCGATCGAAATTTCATCGGCGGTGCAGATGATGTCTAAGAGGTAATGAAAAAGGATAAGGCAGATGTCATCTTTGATTTGCGTGCAGAAGCTAACAAGTACTTTTGGGAAAAATACGAGTCTATTTTGAACGCTTGGAAATGGAAAAAACCCTTGCTAAGCAAGGGTTTCCGGTAAGTGGAGAATAGATGGCTCGAACCCCTGACCTCAACGCTGCCAGAGGAAATCCGTATACGAAAACTGAGTTAAGTTATATTAAAATCAATAAAGTCTTGAATTATAAGGGTTTGTGGATTGTTGTAAATAATTTAAGTAAAGCTAGTTCAATAAAATAAATAAAGTCTGTGCACTGATTTGTACACTAGTTTAAATAGCATGTGGTCAAAAAATGTCCAGTTAAGTTGATGCTTAACTGGCTTTTTTAATAATGTATTGAATTTTCTTATCCGACTTATGATGAAGTTTAGTTCAAAAAGGGATTTCCAATTACTTGGAGAATTTAACTTAGATTAAGAAAACAAAAAAGGGGAGAAGTAATAATCCTTGAAGAAGTACCTGATGATTTATTCCGTCTTTCAGAACGACATGTAAAGGGTAAAATTGTAGAGAAAATAAAATATGAGAACTCTTGAAAAACAATTAGCGATTTTCCTACTTCATTAGGATTTTCTCTAAAATAATTGAAGAACTACTATAAGGCTACTAAACTTCTTGTTTAACTAGTCATTGGGTCCATAGATTGAAAAAAAGAGGTCTTGGAGTATTTCCTCAATGGATTTCTTACCATGGTTGGAAAGTTATCAAACGTTTGAATAAATAATTACGAATGGTTTCCTTACAAGAGTTGGTTCCTTTTAATCGCAATCTTCGCTAATATTTGCTGAAGATCTTATATTTTTCTGTGACTAATAATAAATATAACAGTAAGAAAACTGTACCAATCACCTTAAGGTAACACAGCTGTTTTTTAGGAACATCTTCGAACAACCTGAAACGTGTTAAGGTGAGGTTCTTATATGCTGGCAGTATAAATTTAAAGTGATGATTGAGATTAAAACTGGTGGGAGGGAAGAATTTAATGTACGCGATTTCACTAAAAATTGAAGGTAAGCCGTGTGTTGTGGCGGGAGGCGGAAAAATAGCTTATTTCAAGCTGGTACCCCTTCTTCAGGCAAAAGCTAAAGTTACAGTAGTAAGTCCGATTTTAATCCCTGAAATTGAAGAGTTGTACCAAGATGGGAAAATTGATGTCCTTCGAAAAGAAATTGAGTTTGCTGATTACAAAGATGCATTTTTGATCATTGCTGCTACTAATGATTCGATAATTAATCAAGAAATCTTTGAAAAAACAAAGGATTCAAGTCTTGTTAATGTGGTTTCTGATTCAGAAATAGGCAATTTTCATATTCCTGCAACACTTACTCGAGGAAAACTACAAATCAGTGTTGCAACAGGGGGGGCAAGCCCAACACTTGCAAAAAAAATTCGTGATGATCTGAAGGAAATATATGATGAATCGTATGATGAGTATTTAGAATTTTTGCATGAAGTCAGGTTCAAGATAAAAAATAGCTTTTTTCCAAAAGAGAAAAAACAGAGTTTGTACAAGGAAGCCCTTGATGAAAAATATAAAAATTCATTTGCTAAAAGAATCGGTTTTTTCAAGCGGCTTGAGGAGTAGAAGCTTTAATATATGAAGGCTGTCAAAATAGTTGACAGTCTTCTTTTTATGTAAATGATATTTTTATATAGTCCCGACCCGGGACTAAAAATTATCAACATAGAACTTTTGTAATATATTTAGAATTTTTTAATTTTTTAATTGCATTAATCCTATCGGCATGGTAGGATTTATTTCAATATATGAAATTCCCCCTCCATTGTGGCCCTCTTGAATCTGCAAAAGACCTTATGGGACGATTGGGGAATTTATTATTTTTACAACAGCAATACGTTCCTAGAAAGATTTTCAATAAAAGAGGGGGCGCGAATCGCTTGGATGCAGGAGAAAAGGAAGAACTATTTGAACATCTTGAGAATATGCTTAAAACATTAAAATTTGGTTCAATCACCTTAGTTGTTCAGGATGGAAGGATTGTCCAAATTGAGAAAAACGAAAAGGTTAGGCTCCAATCAAATAAAAATCGCTGACTAGAAAACTAGAGGCGGTCTCCATCAATTCATTGGTGGGAGGCTGCCTTTTTTATTGTGAATAGGAGGTTTGAAGGAATGTCGGTAGCAGTAACTTATAAAAAATGGAATCAAATTTCCGGGAATTTTACTTTCGACGATGAGACCAAAGGGGCGCTATCCGTCCTTGAGTGGGCTTACAGTGCCTATCCTCAAGAAGAGATTGTCTATGCTTCCAGTTTCGGGGCAGAAGCGATTGTATTAATCGATCTCATCCAGCAAATAAAGCCGGATGCACATATTGTCTTTTTGGATACAGGGTTGCACTTTCCGGAAACCATTCAGGTCATCAGTCAAATCCAAGCCAGATTTCCGTCTTTAATGATTGAGATAAAGGAACCAGAGCTGGGCCTTGAAGAACAGGGAGCGCAATATGGGTCGGCTCTATGGCTTAGGGATCCGAACCAGTGTTGCAATATCCGCAAGGTCATTCCTTTGCAGGAAACTCTGTCATCAAAACAAGCATGGATATCCGGCCTGCGCAGGGAACAATCACCTACAAGGGCAAACACAGATTTTATCAACAAGGATGAAAAATTCCGGAATATCAAGATTTGTCCATTGATTCATTGGACCTGGGATGATGTTTGGAATTATATCCGTGAAAAGGAGCTCCCATACAATACCTTGCATGATTACCAATATCCAAGCATTGGCTGCCTGCCTTGTACGAAGCCTGTAACTGCTGATGGTGATTCGAGGGCAGGCCGCTGGTCAGGAAGCGGCAAGACGGAGTGTGGGCTGCATACCCGTTAAAGGAGGCATTTGTTTTGCTAACAACTATAGCGATTCTGTTAGGTTTATTTTTTGCCATGAACATAGGTGGAAGCGGAGCGGCGGCTTCAATGGGCATTTCATACGGTTCAGGGGTCGTCAAAAAAGGATTGGGTTTGCTGCTTTGCAGTATCGCTGTCTTTCTTGGGGCCTGGATTGGCGGCGGTGAAGTCGTCAAAACGATAGGAAGCGGGATTGTTCCGGAGAGTACTTTTACTGTAAAAATCGCATTAATAGTTATCGCTTCTGCCGCTCTGTCCTTGTTTTTGGCAAATATTTTTGGCATTCCGCTTTCTACAAGTGAAGTAGCTGTTGGCTCTGTCGTTGGTGCAGGGCTTGTCTACCAATCCGTATTTGCAGCCAAACTTCTCTGGATTATGTTTTTTTGGCTCCTGACCCCGATCATTGCCTTTTTAGTAGCCATTTTTGCTTCTGGCTTTTTAAAAACTGAGCGGGTAAAAAACTGGTTGGAGGCTCCTAAAGCAATACCGATCCTGTCAGTCCTGGTTGTATTTATGGGCATTTTCGAGGCTTTTTCAGCTGGTATGAACAATGTGGCAAATGCGGTTGGCCCATTGGTGGGAGCAGGCATTTTATCAACCGGAAGCGGGATATTCTGGGGCGGCTTGTTTGTGGCTTTTGGAGTTCTACTGTTCGGAAGGCGGGTGCTTGAAACTAACGGGAAGAAAATTACAAAAATCAGGCTGGAAGAGGGCTGCATTATTTCTGGCACGGGGGCAATGATTGTGGTCATGGCATCAGTGTTCGGAATTCCTGTCCCGCTTACGCAAATCACGACTTCTTCCATCATCGGAATTGGCTTCACCAAGGATGGTCTGAAGGTATTAAAAAAAGATATTGTTGTCAGGATGCTCACCATTTGGATTGTTTCACCTGTTTTATCAATGATCCTGACTTATACGCTCATTCAATTAATCATTGAGCAAAATGTTTATTCAATCATTGCCATGGCCGGGGTTGTCATTTCCGTTTTCGGGGTCCTCTCCTTGATGAAGAGGCAGACTTCTCGGATAAATGTTCAGCAGGAGACAGTAAAAATAAAGTAAAGAGAGGAATTGATTAATTTGTCATTTTTGCCCAAACCTCATGGGGGAAAGCTTGTTCAGGCTTTTGACCCATCCTATGAGCTAACTCATATCAAAAAAGAGATTGAAATTGATGCAATTGCCTTAAGCGACCTTGAATTGATTGGAGTTGGAATGTTCAGCCCGCTGACAGGATTCCTGGGTAAGGACGATTATGAAACTGTTGTGGATAGAATGCGTCTTTCAGATGGAACGGTCTGGTCGATTCCCGTAACACTTCCTGTTTCCAGGGAAACCGCAGACACACTTGCTGCCGGAGAAGAAATCAAGCTTGTTTTTGGCAAACAGGTTTATGGTGTCATTAAAGTCTCTGAATGGTTTGAGCCGAATCTGGACAGAGAGGCACTTGAGGTATATAAAACGCATGAACTGGCCCATCCGGGGGTCAGAAGGCTTTATGAAAGAGGCCCTGTATACGTTGCAGGGAAGGTCACACTTGTAAATAAGCCTGAAAAAGGGGTATTTGGAGATGTATGGCTTGAGCCAAAGGAGACACGAGCCTTGTTCGCCGCGAAGGGCTGGAGGACAGTCGTTGGCTTCCAGACGAGAAATCCGATTCATCGGGCTCATGAATACATTCAAAAGGCGGCGCTGGAAACCGTCGATGGTCTTTTCGTCAATCCGCTTGTCGGCGAAACGAAGTCCGATGATATCCCTGCCGAAATCCGACTGAAAAGCTATCGGGTTTTGCTTGATAACTATTATCCTGCAAATAGGGTGCACCTTGGTGTTTACCCAGCTGCAATGCGCTATGCAGGACCGAGAGAGGCAATTTTTCATGCAATCGCCCGCAAAAATTTCGGCTGTACCCATTTCATCGTCGGCCGTGATCACGCCGGCGTAGGGAATTACTATGGAACCTATGATGCACAGCTTATTTTCAATGAATTTGAGGAAGAGGAGCTTGGCATAAAGCCATTGTTCTTTGAACATAGCTTTTACTGCAATAAATGCGAAGGGATGGCTTCGGATAAAACATGCCCTCACAGTAACGCGGACAGAGTGATCTTGTCTGGTACAAAAGTGAGGGAGTTATTGCGTTCTGGTACACTTCCGCCGTCTACTTTTAGCAGGAAAGAGGTAGTGGAGGTGCTGATAGAAGGGATGAAGGAAAAGGAATCTGTATAAGGGGGGAAACACCATGACGAAGGCAACAAATATTACATGGCACGCAGCAGCCGTAACAAAGCAAGACCGCCGTACAAAAAACGGACATGGAAGCTGCGTATTATGGTTTACCGGACTGTCCGGCTCCGGAAAATCTTCGATTGCCAATGCGGTATCAAGTGAATTGTACCGCAGGCGAATTAATGAATATGTCTTGGATGGCGATAATATCCGTCATGGCTTGAACCGTGACCTTGGCTTTTCAGAGCATGACCGGTCAGAAAATATCAGAAGGATTGGCGAAGTTGCCAAATTATTTGTTGACAGCGGGGCAATTGTGACGACTGCGTTCATTTCGCCGTTCAGGGCAGACCGCGATCAGGTCAGGGACCTGTTTGATGAAGAAGAATTTATCGAGGTTTTCGTCAGCTGCCCGCTGGAGGAATGTGAACGCCGTGATCCAAAGCAGCTTTATGCGAAAGCCCGCCGCGGGGAAATAAAGGATTTTACGGGGATTAATTCCCCTTATGAGGAACCGGTAAATCCGGAAATCATCGTTCGTTCTGAACTCCTGACAGTAGAAGAAGCAGTCGCAGAAATACTTGGATATCTCCAAGCCAGAAACATAATCCAGCCAGAGCAGTAGAAAGGATGTGAATCTATGGCAGGCAAGGTTTATTTAGTAGGAGCGGGCCCCGGGGACCCCGATTTGATAACTGTCAAAGGTTTGAGGTGTCTGCAAAAAGCCGATGTCATCCTTTATGACCGGCTTGTCAATCCTGAACTATTGACGCATGCAAAAGAGGGCGTCAAATTGGTTTATTGCGGAAAATTACCAAACTATCACACTATGAAACAGGAAACGATCAATCATTTCCTTGTGAAATATGCAAAAAAAGGCCTTCAGGTTGTCCGATTGAAGGGTGGAGATCCTTTTGTCTTCGGTCGCGGAGGGGAAGAAGCGGAAGAATGCCGGAAGAATGAAGTTCCATTTGAGATAGTCCCGGGAATTACATCTGGCATTGCCGCTTCAGCCTATGCAGGCATTCCAGTCACCCATCGTACTTTGAGCAAAAGCTTCGCCTTTATTACCGGCCACCAGGCAGGTGACGTTGCTGCAGAACACCAGTGGTCCCATCTGGCAAAGGCAGTTGACACCATTTGCGTCTATATGGGCGTTTCGCATCTTTCGACCATAGCAATGCAATTAATCGAATACGGCAAATCTCCGCAAACCCCAATTGCGCTTATTCATTGGGGTACATTAAGCGAGCAGAAAACCGTCGTTGGGACACTTGAGACTATTGAACATAAGGTGAGAGATGCACAGATTTCTAATCCAAGCATGATCGTAATTGGGGAAGTTGTACGCCTGCACGAAAGATTAAACTGGTTTCAGGAAGAAATTGCTCCCAATCTGCCTGTTGTCCACGGATAAGCAGTGAAAGGAGGACTGAACCATGAAGGCCATTCTTTATATAGGACATGGAACCCGTTCTAAAAAAGGGGCAGGGGAGGCAATTGCCTTTGTTCAAAGGGTAATGGGCCAGATTGATATCCCCATCCAGGAAGTAAGTTTTCTTGAACTGACTGACCCGTCGATTGCTGAAGGCTTTGCCCGCTGTGTGGAAAGAGGAGCGAAAGAAATCACGGTAGTTCCTCTGTTCCTTTTGGCAGCAGGTCATATCAAGCATGATATTCCTATCGTGCTGGCATCTTTACAGGAGAAATACCCGCATATTCGTATAGATGTTAAGGATCCATTCGGGGTACAGGGGAGCATCCTTGATGGAGTTGCCGAGCTTGTCTTTGCCACTGCAGGAGACTTGCACCCGCAGGATCGATTATTGATTGTCGGAAGGGGAAGCAGTGATCCAGAAAACACGGCTGACTTTTCGGCCATTACGGAGGGGCTTAAGGCACGGCTTGGGATTTGCCATGTAGCGGTTTGTTTTTTGGCTGCTGCAAAACCGACACTCGATGAAGGGATGGAAGCTATTACCCAGAATGCCAGCAGCAGAGTTATTGTTGTACCTTATCTATTATTCTCAGGCCTTCTTATGGCAGAAATAAATCAAAAGGTATTACGGCTGAAAAGGCAGGGCTGGGAGATTATACATACCTCTCCTTTAACCAGCCATCGGATTATTGAAGATATCGTTGTCGCCCGTGCTGGTCTATAAACATTGTCTCTTTTAGAATATAGAAATTCTCCACAATGCATTTTGAAGGACATTTTGCTGGTTTCTGGGCAAGAAATGTCCTTATGCAAAAATATTGGAATCTTAGTACTCTTTTAGACATCAATTAAAAAGGTTCATGTATAATTCGAAATTTTGTGAGGTGATTTTTTTGCAACTTAAGGCCACAAACAGCCCGTTTACTCAGGAGCAGGCCGAACTCCTTAACAAGCTTTTGCCGACATTATCAGAATCTCAAAAGCTATGGCTGAGCGGTTATTTTGCCGCTGCCCAATTTAACATTGCCGAAGGACAGGTAAATACGCGAGCCGCGATTGCCGAACCACCTGCCGGATCCAAGGAAGTGACGATTCTTTATGGATCACAGACAGGCAACGCACAGTCCCTTGCGAAAAAAGCAGGCAAGAAGCTTGAAGGAAACGGGTATCAGGTGACCGTTTCATCGATGAGCGAATTTAAAACAAACAAATTGAAGAAAGTTCAAAACCTGCTTATTTTAGTCAGTACTCATGGAGAAGGAGACCCTCCGGATAATGCCCTCTCTTTCCATGAATTCCTTCATGGAAGACGCGCACCTAAGCTCGAGAGACTTCAATTTTCGGTCCTTTCGCTTGGGGACAGTTCGTACGAGTTCTTTTGCCAGACAGGAAAGGAATTTGATAGCAGGTTGGAAGAATTGGGCGGAACACGTCTTTACCCGCGAGTTGACTGCGATCTTGATTATGATGAGCAGGCAGTTGATTGGCTTGAGGGTATTCTCGATCGTTTAAACGAAGCTGAAGGAGAAAGTGCCCTAGGGCAAGCAGCTGCAACGCTGCAGGTGGCCGAATCGACTTACTCCAGGACAAATCCGTTCAAAGCGGAAGTGCTTGAAAACATTAATTTGAATGGACGCGGCTCCAGTAAAGAAACACGCCATCTCGAAATATCGCTTGAGGGATCCGGCATCACTTACGAACCGGGTGACAGCCTGGGGATCTATCCTGAAAACGATCCACTGCTTGTTCAGCAGCTTCTTGAAGTTTTACCATGGGACCCGGAGGCAAAGGTAACAGTGAATAAACAGGGAGAGGTCCTAACTTTAAAAGAGGCATTTACCACCTATTATGAAATAACGGTTTTGACAAAACCATTGCTGGAAAAGGCAGTGCAGCTGTCCACGAGCTTAGAACTGCGAGACCTTGTGGCGCCAGGGAACAAAGAGAAACTGAACTCCTATCTGGATGGCCGCGACCTGCTCGATTTGATCAATGACTTTGGTGCTTGGGGCAATTCGGCCCAGGAGTTTGTTTCCATTCTTCGCAAAATTCCGGCCCGGCTTTATTCGATTGCAAGCAGCCTCGCTGCGAGTCCGGATGAAGTCCATCTGACAATCGGTGCTGTCAGGTATGAGGCTCATGAACGGGAAAGAAAAGGGGTCTGTTCGATTTTTTGCTCAGAGCGGATTAACCCTGGCGATACTATTTCGGTTTACGTTCAGCAAAACGAAAATTTCAAGATACCGAAGGATCCTGCAACACCAATTATCATGGTTGGTCCGGGGACCGGTGTTGCACCGTTCCGAGCATTCATGCAGGAGCGTGAAGAAACGGGAATCGAAGGCAAATCATGGCTGTTCTTCGGCGACCAGCATTTTATGACGGATTTCCTTTATCAGACCGAATGGCAAAGGTGGCTGAAAGAGGGAGTGCTGACGAAAATGAACGTTGCGTTTTCCAGGGATCAGGCTGAAAAAGTACATGTGCAGCACCGAATGTTAGAAAACAGCAACGAGTTGTTCGAATGGCTTGAAGAAGGAGCTGCGGTTTACATTTGCGGCGATGAGAAAAACATGGCCCATGATGTCCATAACACACTTGTTAAAATCATCGCAACAGAAGGCCGCATGACTCTTGAGCAAGCGGAAGCCTATCTGGCTGACATGCACCAGCAAAAACGATATCAGCGCGATGTCTATTGAGTTTGCCAAGAAAGGGGAATTTTCAACATGGTGAAGCAAATATTAAAAGCTCCGGAAGGCCCGCCTAGCGATGTGGAGCGAATAAAGGAACAAAGCAACTATTTGCGTGGCACGCTCTCTGAATCGATGGTTGAATCACTTAGCGCAGGGATTAACGAGGACGACAATCGCCTTATGAAGTTCCATGGCAGCTATCTACAGGATGACCGGGATCTCCGCAATGAGCGCCAAAAGCAGAAGCTGGAGCCTGCTTATCAGTTTATGCTTCGTGTTCGCCTGCCTGGCGGTGTAGCAACACCGGCACAATGGCTTAAACTTGATAAACTTTCCGATAAATACGGGAACGGCACATTGAAACTGACAACCCGGCAGACGTTCCAGATGCATGGGATATTAAAGTGGAATATGAAGAGTACGCTCCAGGAAATCCATGCCTCCCTTTTGGATACGATTGCCGCATGCGGTGACGTAAACCGGAACGTCATGTGCAACTCGAATCCTCACCAGTCCGAAATTCATGCAGAAGTGTATGATTGGTCGAAATGCCTGAGCGAAGGTTTGTTGCCGAAAACCACTGCTTACCATGAATTATGGCTGGACGGGGAAAAAGTGGTCTTTACACCGGATATGGAAGAAGTCGAACCGATGTACGGACCTATATACTTGCCGCGTAAGTTCAAGATTGGGATTGCGGTTCCACCATCCAATGATGTTGATATTTTTTCGCAGGACCTAGGCTTCATTGCAATCGTGGAAGAAGGCAAGCTGATTGGCTTTAATGTAGCTATCGGCGGAGGCATGGGCATGACGCATGGGGATAAAACGACGTATCCTCAGATTGGCAAGGTAATCGGTTTCTGCAGGCCGGAACAAATCTATACAGTTGCAGAAAAAGTGATTACGATCCAGCGCGATTATGGCAACCGTTCAGAACGCAAAAACGCCCGCTTCAAATACACAGTCGACCGGCTCGGCCTGGAAACCGTCAAGGATGAACTCGAGAATCGCATGGGATTTTTCCTGGAGGAAGCAAAGCCGTTTAAATTCGACAATAATGGCGACCGTTATGGCTGGGTGAAGGGCGTTCGGGGGAAATGGCATTTTACCTTGTTTGTGGAAGGCGGGCGCGTAGCTGATTTTGAGGATTATAAGCTGAAATCCGGCTTGTGCGAAATTGCCAAAGTGCACACAGGGGAATTCAGGTTAACACCTAACCAGAACCTCATTATTGCCAATGTATCAAGCAGGAAAAGGAAAGAAATTGAAGAGTTAATTGAACAATATGGCCTGACGGATGGCAAGTATTTTTCGGCATTGCGAAGGAATTCGATGGCTTGTGTGGCCCTGCCGACCTGTGGCTTGGCGATGGCAGAAGCTGAGCGATATTTACCGCGCCTCATCGATAAAATCGAGGGAATTATCGATCAAAACGGCCTGCGTGATGAAGAGATTACCATCCGGATGACCGGATGCCCGAATGGCTGTGCCCGCCATACCCTCGCAGAAATAGCCTTTATCGGTAAAGCGCCAGGCAAATACAACATGTATCTAGGCGCAGCCTTTGACGGCAGCAGGCTTAGCAAAATGTACCGCGAAAACATTGGTGAAGAAGAAATTCTGAGTGAATTGCAGATGCTTTTTGCCCGCTATGCAAGGGAGAGGTTAGAGGGTGAGCACTTCGGTGACTTTACCATCCGCGCCGGTATCGTGAAAGCAGTGACAGACGGTACGAATTTTCATGATTGACAAATTGACTCCTGAGACGGGAATGAATTTTATTTTTCTCATCAAAAAGAAGACCGCATCCTAAAAAGGAAGCGGTCTTCTTTTTGATAACCTTTATATTGAAAGGTTAATTATGAAGGAGAATAGGGGGCTCGAACCCCTGACCTCAACGCTGCCAGCTGAAATCTATTATTAAAACTGAGTTAAATAAATTAAATTAAATTAAATTAAATTCAAATAAGTTCTGATTCATAGGGGTTTTTGGACTGTGATAAACAATATAAGTCAATCTAGTTAAATTAAATAATTTAAGTCTGTGCACTGATTTGTGCACACCTTTGTTCAAAAAAATTGAGCGCTTGGTCAAGTATTTGTCAGTTAAGCGGACGCTTAACTGGCTTTTTATTATAAATCTGTTTTTAGATTAGAATTGGGAGGGTTTAAAGAGGAATCATTAGCGCATATAACGAATAAGGAAAAATAATACATTATAAAGGAAGGTGTAAATTATACTTAGTAGTCTAAACAAGTATATGCCTGTACGATTCAAATTAATGAATGAAGTCGCATTAGAGTCCGTAAGATACCGCAAAACCAGCAGGATTGATGAAGAGGAGGCTTTGGCGAGAGATGAAGCTAAATCGCTGTCATTTTTGGGTATCTTATTCTACTTTTACCAAAATATAGTAAGTAAAACTAATCAGCTGTTACCAGACAGCTGATTTTTTTTCTGTACACATAAGGTGTGTAAAACAGATTTTATCTAATTAAATTACACACCAGGAAAATTAATGAATTTGGAATGATGGTTCATTCTTATTGTTCTTGAAGGCTTATTGCTGTATCAACATCCTGCAATCTTACATTTATTTGGTCCCCACGGAAGGATCCCTTCTTGGAAATCAGTTTTTTACTCTACTAAATAGTAATTTTGTTTAGAAAAAAGGTATTTGGATAAATTTATCTAAATATTAAGTAAAAAAAATTTTATTGAGGTATTAGGATGAACAAACAAATTGAGTATATTGGCAGGAAGTTTAAAGAACTAAGTGGAGATACTTTTAAAAAAATCAAGACGCCAATAGGTGAAGAAAATTTTCATAACCCTATATTTAACAAAATGGACTTTACTGGGATTTCAGAGGAAAATTTATTTATTCATATAGGGCAGTTTTTAATTAATCCGAATGAAAAACACAAAAATAACTTAATTGCCTTTGTAGAAGCCTTTGGCCTGAGATTAATCAAGTCTAGAGCTTCCCTGGATCAATCAATCAATTTTGTTTATCTGACTCGTTGCTCAATTATGGATTTGCTTGAACAAGAATTGCTTCAAAATAGGATTTCCATAAGCAGCTTTTTTGAAGTGCTTAAAATAATTGAATACTCCTATCAGCTTATTTCCAAAACACTTTTGAATATCTATAATGAGGAATTGTTATTCATTAAGCTTGCTTTAGATGAGTCTAAAGAGGATTTAAAAATGACACTTAGAGAGCTGGCAGATTTAGAGAGAGTCTTAAATGAAGCAACCATTTTTGCTATTACAGATCGTGAAGATAAAATTTTATATGCAAATGATAATTTTTGCGATTTATATAAGTATACCACGGAAGAATTACTCGGAAAAAAACATGATGTATACTCTTCTAACTTTCATCCTCCTTCATTTTTCCATGAAATATGGGAGACGATACAGGGTGGAGAGGTTTGGAAAGGGGATATTCTTAATCAAGCGAAGGATGGGACACAATATTGGCTAGATACAACCATCGTTCCGTTTGTAGATTCAAATGGAGAGCGTTATAAACATATTTCAATTCAATATGACATAACTGAAAAAAGGAAAACGGAAGAAACATTGCGTAAAACTGAGAAACTTGCCATGATTGGACAATTGGCAGCTGGCATCGCCCACGAAATTCGAAATCCGTTAACAACCATTCGTGGATTTGTACAGCTTCTGTCTGCAAATGAGATAGAACCAAATTATGCAAGCACAATCCTTGATGAAATTGATCGTATCAATTTTATTGTCAGTGAATTCATGGTCTTTGCAAAACCTCACCAGATTTACTTCAGTGATTGTAATATAAAAAGTATTTTAACCAGTGTAGTTAAATTTCTCGAGCCCGAAGCAATCATGAAAAATGTAAAAATTAAATGCGATTTCCCGATTGAAGATGTAGTGATTTCTGGGGAAAAAAATCAATTAAAACAAGTATTTTTAAATTTAATTAAAAATTCCATTGAGGCAATGCCTGCAGGTGGCAAAATAGATATTATGATCGATAGGACAGACCAAAATATATCTATCACAATAAAGGATAACGGTATAGGGATGGAATCTGATCAGGTTAAAAAACTGGGAGAGCCTTTTTTTACGACAAAGCAAGATGGAAATGGCTTAGGGCTTATGGTGAGCTATAAAATTATTCAGAACCATAAAGGTAGCATCGATGTTAAAAGCAAATCGAATAAAGGGACAACTTTTAAAATAACATTCAATTCCCAAATAAAAAAAAGAAAAAACTTATAGCTCCAATATAACTGAGAATGAATAAGTGAAATTCATTAATCAAAGACTTGAGAAAGGAGAATGCCAATCATAAGGCATTCTTTTTTTATTTCAGAAGTTGAAATATGGGGTTTTCAGAAGCTTTGCAAAAGATGCATGAAAATATAGAACACAAGGGGAGGATGTAAATGACCTGGTCTGTAATTATCCCAATAATTCTGTTTAGTTTATTTAAAATAGTAATTACATGTCTTCCATCAGGTCCGGTAGAGTGGATTTTAAGTAAATTTGAACTGCATTCAACGTTAGATAAAGAAAGCATCAAGGTGTTTTACAGCGGAGAGCAATAAGACTCCAATTCTAATCCAAACTCACAGAGGCAAGACGGATGTTAAGTTATGGTTGTTTTGTTATAACGATCGCGTTAATGTAGTAAAAAAATACAAAAAGAAAGTAGTTGCATATAGTCTTCGGTCCGATAGCCTTCAGGAGCGAATGTCCGCAAGCTGAGGAGGTTCTAACACTGTAAAGTGAGCAAATCATTGTTTTAATACTGATAAAAGGGTTGAGGGAGTGAATTATATTTCGCTCCCTCTATCTTTTGTTAACATTTTGCATCTAGTATTTATTTGTAGGGGAAACTAACAAATATTGATTGTGAGGAGTGAGAGCATGTTTATGCAAGGTACAATTATTGCAGGTGAATTTGATTCCTCCATGAATGAATTTTCCTTACAGAAAGTAAAAAATTTAAATACAGAATCGGTTCTTAAAGAAAACCAGTTAAACAATATTTATCTTTATTTAAAAAAACATCAGCATGAAGATGATGGGCAAATAATTACCCTTTACGATCAAATGCCTTTACACCTGACACAAAATGAAATTAATGAGTTGATTTGTGATTTGGAAAGAGTAATGTCCATGTACCATCAATGACGGATGCGGCTGCTAATGGTGTGAATAAAAAAGAGGCAGATCCAAATGGACCTGCTTCATTTAGATTAAGGATTGGTTGACCAAAGCCCGGCAGTTTTTACGAATACCCTTGGATTTAATTTTAAGCCGGCTACGATTAATTCAGCAAGGTCTTCTGGCTGCATAACATGATCTTCATTACCGCTGACAAGGTTAGTATCAATTGCCAGGTCTGTTACAACCGTACTTGGTGTAAAAGCTGTTACACGGATGTTGTGCTTCCTTACTTCGAGCATGAGTGATTCTGTTAGTCCTAAAACAGCGAATTTAGAAGCACTGTAAGCACTTGTTACAGGAGCACCTTTTTGTCCGGCAGAGGAAGAGATATTGATAATATCACCTGTTTTTCTTTCAATCATGCCGGGAAGTACAGCTCTTGTTGCATTATAAACTCCCATTAAATTCACCTGGATGATTTTCTCCCATTCTTCAGGAGTTAAATCAAGGAAACCGCCAAACTTGGCAACTCCAGCATTGTTAATGAGGATATCAATTGGTCCGTGATCAGCTTTAATGTGTTCAACTGCATTAATAACTGATTCGAGATTGGAGACATCACCTGTTGCTATTGAAACTTTCACATCAAATTGTGCTAGTTCAGCCGCAACCTTTTCAAGGTTAGACATATTCAAGCCAAGCAATCCTAAATTAACCCCTTCTTTTGCTAAGGCGATAGCAGTAGCTCGTCCAATACCTCTGCCTGCACCAGTAATTAAAGCAGTTTTGCCATTTAATGAATTCATTTTTTCACTCCTATGAACAAGGTTTTTACACAAAATTAAATAGAAAGACCGCAATCTTGCATGGATAGTTTGCGGTCTCTCATAGACAATCAACGTTTTATTCTAAATTGGCGTGTCTGCCATACATCTTATTCGTATCCAAGCCCTTTTTCTCCATGAACCTCAGAATGACAGCATCGAAGAATAGTAAAAGAGTTTGCTCGAATAATGAGCCCATAGGCTGAATGGTTTTATAATCACCTTCCGATTGATCCTTAGGTGAACCAGGTAACTTAATCTTTATATCCGCTATTTTTCCGATTGTGGATTCGGGGAAAATCGTTACGGCGGCAATCGTTCCACCTATACTTTTTGCTTTCTCTGACATGGAAACAAGGCTTTTCGTTTCTCCTGAACCTGAAGCGATGATCAAGATGTCATCTTTTTCAAAGTTAGGGGTCACCGTTTCGCCTGGTACATAAGCATCTATGCCCATATGTCTCATTCGCATCGCAAATGACTTGGCCATAAATCCAGATCTACCTGCGCCAGCTACAAACACTTTTTTTGCTTCAAGAATCCCATTAACCAATTTCTCAGCTTCTTCATCCGAAATGAGGTCAGTTGTTCTGATTAACTCTTTTAAGATCTTAGCTAAATATTGTGACGTATGCATGCTCGACCTTACCCTTTTTTGATCATTTCTTGCATTGTTGCTGCTGCAGCTTTTTTATCAGCTTGACCTGTAATACCGCCGCCAACAATGACAAGGTCTGGATTTACTTTAATAACTTCTGGAAGTGTTTCTAATTTAATACCGCCTGCGATTGCAGTTTTTGCATTTTTTACAACACTTTTAATGGTTTGCAGATCTTCAAAAGAGTTTTTACCTACTGCTTGAAGATCGTAGCCAGTGTGGACACAAATATAGTCTACACCCATTGCATCGACTTCTTTAGCGCGAGCAGCCAGATCTTTAACAGCGATCATATCAACAAGGATTTTTTTGCCTTGTTTTTTCGCTTCTTCTACAGCACCTTGAATAGACATATCTTCGGCTGTACCTAGAATCGTAATAATATCTGCACCTGCTTCAGAGGCTTTCATCACTTCATAACCAGCAGCGTCCATGATTTTCAGGTCTGCTAAAACCTTTAAATTAGGGAATGCTTCTTTTACTGCCTTTACTGCATGGAGACCCTCGTTGATTACGACTGGGGTACCGATTTCAACGATATCGATATGTTCCCCCACTTCTTTAACAAGCTCAATTGCTTCTGGAATATTGACTAAATCTAAAGCTAATTGTAATTCCATATATATTCACTCCTATTAATTTTTTTTCGGATTTTTCGTACAGTTATACTATCTCCAAAATTAAATAGATCCTTTTCAGTAATATTATCCTTTTGGAGTATTATCTGTACCAGCAGTCGGGATCGATGATGTTCCCAATCACTGAACAATTGCAAGTATACAACCTATAATATTTTAGTGGAAGTACGCACTTTTATTTTACATAGTGATAAAAAGTATACTATGGGGTATAATAACGATAGAGGTGAGTGGAATGTCACGAATGCAGGATAAGATCTTTAACTGTGAAAAGGAATTGACGCTATCAGTTATCGGTGGTAAGTGGAAAATGCTTATTTTATGGCATCTAGGGAAAGAAGGAACCAAGCGATTTGGTGAATTGAAGGCTCTAATGCCAGGAATCACGCAAAGGATGCTTGTGAACCAATTGCGTGAACTAGAAGAAGACTTGATAGTAGAGCGGAAAGTTTACCCGGTTGTGCCTCCAAAAGTGGAATACTCCCTCACTGAACAGGGGAGAAGCTTGATGCCGATTCTTGATGTTATGTATAAATGGGGTAAAAACTATATGGAGACTGTAGGGGTAAACCCTAAGAAAGAGTCAATTAATTAAAACTTGACTATATAAACCGGTACAAACAGCACCACAATATAGAAAGGGGCAATGTGATATAGCATTGCCCCTTTTTCTTTGTTGGCCTTGTAAAAGGCTGACAAAGCCTAGCTATTAAATTGTAATTGCAAATGGTAATGACATACCTTTATTAAAACTATAACTAGTTGTTATTTTATTTTTTCTTTTTCAAGCATATCCTTAACTACATACTCGATGGTTACATTTCCTAAGACCTTTTCCATCGCTAATTGTGCGGCAGACAATATAGGAATGATCGTATTTTGAATGTTTCTACCTACAGGACATTTAGGATTTGGACTTTCATGAACATTAAACAACTCATTATCCTGTACGACATTAACTGCCTTATATACATCTAACAGAGTAATGTCAGATAAATTCCTTGCGAGCTTAGTTCCCGGAATACCAGGATGTACCTCTACTAACCCTGCTTTCTTTAACATTCCAATAATTTTCCTGATTAGTGCTGGATTTGTGTTTACACTTTCGGCTAAATATTCAGATGAACTTACACCGTCTTTATTAAACTCTATAAGAGATAATATATGAACGCCTACAGCAAATCGGCTGCTAATGGACATTTATTCATCACCTTTCTTGCATTTTTATAAGGATAAATCTTTTCTTGTAATAAAAGTGGTTACACCGTTTATATTATACCTTAAAAAATTATCATTTATAGTGATTGACAAAACCTTAAGTTGTAATTATTATGGTTACGTGTAATAGAAATGGTTACAGTTAATTGAGTTGTATGTAACTGAAGGATGGAACGATAAACATTTAATTGGGAGGAATGGAAGATGAAATTGTTAGTAACTGGAGCTACTGGGAAATTAGGCACCAAAATTGTTGATTCATTGTTGAAAACTGTACCAGCAAATCAACTTGCTGTTAGTGTTCGTAATCCGGAGAAGGCAGAAGGAATAAAAACTCGAGGAGTAGAAGTTCGCCAGGGAGATTTTGACCGTCCAGAAACTTTAGATACAGCTTTTAAAGGAATCGATCGCTTATTGATTATTTCTGCGGATGGAGACAATGAAACAAGAATTCGTCAGCACACAAATGCGGTTGCTGCAGCAGAGCGAGCCGGTGTTAAATTTATTGGATATACTAGCATTGTAAACGCACAGGAAAGTAAAAACATGCTTGCTCCAACACATAAGGCAACAGAAGAAGCTATTTTGAAAACAGGAATTCCTTATTCTTTCTTGCGTAACAATTGGTACTTGGAAAATGAAAGTTCAAGCATTCAAGGTGTACTGGCAGGAGCCCCATGGGTGACTTCTGCAGGAACTGGAAAAGTTGGCTGGGCACTGCAACAGGATTATGCAGAGGCTGCCGCGGCAGTATTAGCTGGTAACGGGCATGAGAATACTATTTATGAGCTCTCGGGCAAGTTATTGACACAGGAAGAGTTTGCATCTGCACTTGGCGCTGTATTGGGTAAGGAAGTACCAGTACAACAGGTTAATGATGCTTCTTATGCTGAGATAATGAAGGGTGCTGGCGTTCCAGAATTTCTCATTCCTTTTCTAGTTGGTATCCAGAAAGATATTCGAGAGGGCACACTCGAAATCGAGAGCAGCGATTTTGAAAAACTACTTGGACGTCCGGCTACACCACTTAGCGAAGGGTTATCCCAAATCGTTAAAAGTATCCAATAAAGTGTATTTTGGGAATTTAATTTTTAACCTGCAATCAAAATGCCTTTTAAAAAACAAGGAAACAAAACATTGCAAAAATTAAGTAACCGGTTCGGTTTTCGAGTATAAAAATTATATTAGCACACAAAGAAGCAGTCCAATTCGCATCTGAATTGGGCTGCTTCTTTGTGGTAATATAAAGCCCACTGATTCTTATTAATGCGAGTAATTGAGAAATTTTGAAAAGGAATGGATATCTTAGGCGACCAACCTATTAATGTTTAAAAGTAGGTAATGATAAATCATGAAAGTGACTAAACAAAAATTGGCTTTCTAAATGGACATGGTACAATTTTAAGGAATTTATTGCTTTTTTTTTGAATCAGCATAATCTTACATATTTCAGAAAGAATATCAGCCTAGAATAATCGGGAGTGATATTTGTTAAAAAAGTTATATACTTTAGTGCGAAGCTGGGAACCCAGATGCTGCTGCTGTTTGATACCTGAATTTCTTAATCTTGTCATTTGCTCTTAAATCATACGCAGTTTCGCCTGACAAGACTTTTTAAATATCGAAACAATCAATTCCAATTCCATCATCTTTTCGTATAGAAAAACTTATTAAGAAACATGCACTAGAAAAAATATAAATCATATATAGGTGATATCCCGTTTTAAATGGTTGAGGAGGATATCATGAAAGCTATGCTGCCTATTGAAAAATATTTCGGTAAGTTAGAACTAGTTTATGCATTTTATGGGGCTATGCCTACAGGTGTTAGTGTTTCGGAAACTGGTCGTATTTTCATTTGTTTTCCGAAATGGGGAGACGATGTTAAATTTACGGTTGCGGAAATTGTTGAGGATAAATTGCAGCCTTATCCTAATTTACAAACCAATTTGGTTAACCTCGAGAATATCACAATGACTTTCATCAGTGTCCAAAGTGTAGTTGCTGATGGAAGAGGAACGCTTTGGGTATTAGATACAGCGGCACCCAATTTTTCTGAACCTATTAAAGGTGGGGCAAAATTAGTCGCTGTTGATTTAAAAACCAATACAATTAGAAGAGTATATACCTTTACAGAAGATGTTGTCCTGCCAACAACTTACCTGAATGATGTCCGATTTGATTTTCGTGTTGGAAACGCAGGTTATGCCTATATAACGGATTCTTCTTCCAAAGGACCAGGAGCTATTATAGTCGTAGATTTAGAAAATGGAAACGCGTTTAGACGGTTAAATGGAGCAAATTCAACTTCACCCGATCCCTATTTTATACCGAAAGTAGAAGGAAAAGTGTTGATGAATCGAAATAAAGATGGCGGGACTTCTCCATTTAGATTGGCGTCTGACGGAATTGCGATTTCTCCTGATGGAAAGGTATTGTTTTTTTGTCCACTAACAAGTCGTCATCTGTTCTCAATCCCAACAGAAGCCCTGAGAGACAGAAATATACCGGACATGGATTTACCTTATCATGTGGAGTATTGGGGAGAAAAAGGTGCTTCTGATGGAATGATTACAGATGCAAAAGGGGCCGTTTATGCTGGAGATTATGAGAACAATAGTATTCGAAAGATATGGCCGAATGGCACAATGGAAACCATCGCACATGATCCGAGAATTTTATGGCCGGATACTTTTTCGATTGGTCCGGATGAATACTTATATGTCATTGTGAACCAATTACATCGGCAGGCAAGATTTTATTATGGAAAAGACCTGCGACAAAAACCTTATAGTTTACTTCGTATGAAAATTAATGAATTTCCTGCTCCTACCATTTGATAATTAAAAAAAGTTGGTTCAATTTTTTGTGAAATTTGAACGGGTAAGCTTAATATAGCTCTATTCATAAAAGAAAAGACATCAAATTTGTAATTGTAAAAGAAAATGGTGGTCGCAAAAGGAGGGAAATCGTATATTTAAATCATTTAAAAATAAATGGTTTATTAGGAACAGTTTAGGTTGGTAAAGCTAAACTGCTCCTATTTTATTTTTATAGATAGGAAAATTATTTATAATAGTTGGAATATTAGTAAACTGGAGAAAATTCATTTATTTACGATGGCTGAGGATGACCACTGCGACGGTCTTTTCTTGTTAGCTAAACCAGCTAATAGTTTTTCAACACTTTTCACTAAAAAACTTAAATTACCCAGTTATACTAAAAATGCGCATACTAATAACCTTCCGTCAACGGTTATTGGAAGGTTTTTCTGTATTTTGTTAGATATTGTTTCTAATCATAATTCTTGAAAGGGGTCTTGTTTTTAATATGGCATTAATCCAATGTAAGAGCTTATTTACATAAGCAATAACGGCTACTTGGTACAGCTTACCTTCACTGCTTTTCCTATCGTAAAATGCTCATTAATCTCTTATTTCTAGGGGATTATCTCATCAATCGTTTTCTTTTTACTTGAGTCACGAATTCCAGAAATTCTAACAATGTCCCTAGTGCATCAAGATCGCTTGATACAAAAGCTTTTACCGTATGGTTTTCCTTTATCCAGAAATGCTTGAACCTTACTTTTCCAGACCAACTACTGGATTCATTATTAAATCTCCTCCTCCAATAAACAAATTCACCGGTAACCCTAATCCTTCTTGTAGTATCATAGCTTTGCTTGTTATACGAGATTAAGTCCCAACCAGCCTCAAACATGGTTCAAAAGTAGGCGGCAAGGTTTAGCTGACGAGGTCTAAGCCCCATGCAGGTAAGTTCTACCCCGGCTACCGTTATCATAAAACCATATAAAAAATGTTCAACCAGAAATACCTGGCTGAACTTATTATACGAACGGGGCAGGTTAGAATTCAAAAGGGGATAGCGATTGCCCTATAAAAACGAGTTCCCCTAAATGGAAAGAGGGGTATCTTTTAATGACCGATATTGACTTTAATCCATTAAAAGATCCCTAGTATTTGGAAGTGGTTCCTTTGAGATGGCTTTGCCATTAGTTAAAGCATGGAACCTACAACCAGGATATGGAGCCCTATTTAAGAAAAATACAGTTTTGAAATACTCTCCTGTCAATGCTTGTTTTTGTGTTAGCTGTTGTAATGTATTATTGCTAAAAGTAAGAAACCCAGAAAAGTTAATTTGAATCTTATACAATGATTACGGTGTGAAAGGGTAACAGTGACAGGCGGCTTTTCTTCTTCAACTGACGGGCAGGTTGAAGATCTACCTGTGTAATATATTGAAGGGAAAAATCAGCTGTTTAATAGCAGCTGATTTTTTATTGCATAAAACATACGTTTATTGCCCCAATTGATCTTTAAGGTTTAAAGCGGTATGTGCATCCTGCAGTCTCACATTTATTTGGTCACCTAAATGATTAGGGTGATAATATCCATTGGCAGTCATATAATCTGTTATCTTTGCATGTGTATCCACTGCATTTCTTAATTGCTCGCGAAGAGCTGATTTCAGTGCAGGTGTAGCTGTTTCCGTAATAGCAAATGCGAGATTTCTGATGGCAGATTTAGATGAAATCAGAAAATCCGAGGCGATTGCCCGTTCTGTTAATCCTCCCATTCCAGCCATATTTTGCAGGAGATTAGTCATTGTGAGTCTCCTCCCGGTTTGTAATAAAGGTCTGAAGTTGCTTCAGACCTTGACTTCCTGATTCTAAATCACCAGAAAGAATCGTTTTAAGATCTCCATCAGGAAGCAAGTTGCTCATAGTTACAGCTTTTGTTAAACATACTGTTTTAAAGGCAATTAACTCGAGTGTCTCCAGCGTTTCATGAAGTCCTAAATATTTTGTCAAGAGTATCTCTCCAATCTTTAAAAACTTCTCTTATCTTGCTTCAGACAGGAGATTCACATGCCACCAAAAATATTCCATAACCAGTAATATTCCATTGAATAATATTCACATATATAAGGGATTTTAATTTCAGGAGGTGAAGTCATGGAGAAGAAAAGTTTGGCTTATCATGAAACAATGGAAACACATGAGGTATTAAACCTGAAAACTGTAAGCTTATTGAAATCAAAGCTTATGCAGGGCCTTTGTTTCGATAATGATTTAAAAGCACTGATGGAAAAAAATGTTCAACAGTCAATTGCAGCGATAAATGAACTTAAAGAATTTTATAAAGGGGCAAGAACCAATTATATAGAATGAGGTGAAAAAAATGGAAATGGATTATTTGGATCCCCAAGGGGCTGAACATATGCCAGAAATGGCAGATTCGGGCATTGCATTGGAGTTTCTTCTTTCAGTTAAAACGGGCATTCATACATATGCCATTGCGTTAACTGAAACATCGAGCCTGGAGTTAAGAGAGGCATTATACAGACAAATGGAACTATCTATTGATTTACACACCGAGATATCTGAATTGATGATAAGCAAGGGCTGGTTATATCCGAACGATGTTGGCAAGCAAGTTGAGTTGGATCTTAAATCTGCCGACAATGCTTTAATGATTGCCGGGATGAACTTATTCCCGAATGATACGGATAGACTTGGAATGTTCGCAACGCCTAATAAATAAGGGAGGTTAGAGAAAAAATGAAAGCTGTCACGTACCAGGGGAATAAAAATGTCCAGGTTAAAGAAGTAAAAGACCCAAAAATTAAAAATGGCGATGATATCATTGTAAAAATAACAACTTCTGCTATATGCGGATCCGATTTGCATTTGATTCATCAAATGATTCCCAATATGCCAACTGATTACGTAATAGGCCATGAACCGATGGGGGTAGTCGAAGAAGTAGGACCGGAAGTAACAAAATTGAAAAAAGGGGATCGGGTAATTATTCCCTTTAATGTAAGCTGCGGGCATTGCTGGTACTGTAACCATGACATAACCAGCCAATGTGATAATTCAAACCCTCATGGTGAAATGGGCGGTTTCTTTGGATATTCAGAAACAACCGGTGGATTTGCTGGCGGACAAGCTGAATATATGCGAGTTCCATATGGAAATTTTACTCCCTTTAAAATACCGGAGAATTGCGAAGTAGAAGATGAAAAGTTAGTGTTACTTGCAGATGCAGCCTCAACAGCTTATTGGAGTGTAGATCACTCTGGTGTCAAAGCTGGTGATACTGTCATCGTTTTAGGATGTGGTCCAGTAGGTCTCCTTGCTCAAAAATTTGCCTGGTTTAAAGGTGCTGAGCGTGTTATTGCGGTCGATTACCTCAAATACCGGCTTGAGCATGCGAAACGGACCAATAAGGTGGAGACTGTAAATTTTGAAGAACATGAAAACGTTGGCGAATATTTAAGAGAGATAACACAAGGTGGAGCAGATATCGTTATTGATTGTTCAGGTATGAGCGGCAAGATGACGCCTCTTGAATATCTTGCATCCGGAATGAAGCTTCATGGCGGTGCAATGGGCGGGCTTGTCATTGCGTCACAGGCTGTACGCAAAGCTGGGACCATCCAAATTACCGGTGTTTATGGGGGACGTTATAATGGTTTCCCGTTAGGAGACATTTTCCAAAGAAATGTTGACATTAAAACGGGTCAGGCCCCAGTTATTCCGTATATGCCTTTTCTTTACAATCTTATATCTGAAGGAAAGATAGATATTGGTGATGTAATTACACATGTTCTTCCATTAGACCAGGCAAAGCATGGATACGAAGTTTTTGACACAAGAACCGATAATTGTATAAAAGTCATTCTAAAACCTTAAATTGAATAAATCCAAGATGAATTCCTATTTATTCTTTTAGAAATGGAGGTTGTTATTTTGAATAACAAGGACTCAATATTTGGGATAGCAGTTTTTGGCATACTATTAACATCTATCTACACCGCAATACTTGCATCACAACTAATGGCCACAAAACATAAGGTTGATTACCTTTATTTCAAAAATAAATTCGCAGAAAGATAAAACAATCATTTAAGGCGGTGATCATCCATCGTCTTTTTTTGTTGAATCAATAATTTCTTAATTACCGAAAAAATGTTCTACCTTAAATGGTGAACAGCCCCTTGGGAAAACGGAGTTTGGTCAGCATTTATATAAGATTGGAGGGTTTCCATCAATTAAAATTAGATTACAGGATGAACTAAATACTCCACCTAATAATTGAGATGGCAAGGACGATCTTATCAGCAGAATGGATCAAGTAATTCTAAGGTTAAGTCAATGGAAATCGAAAGTGGATAATATAAACACAAATTATAAAGTCGAGCATGGAGGGTTTGGATGGCTGAATGCAAGGGAATGGTATGATTTGGTTGGTATGCATTTTCGTCATCACTTGCGTCAAAAAGATGAGTTAGAACAAAGGCTTGTTAAGTGACGGGTGTGTAAGTTGAGGATAGTTGTATTGGCGAGCCTGTTTTCTTATTCAAGTAACGGGTGCTTATGCTTAAGTAAGGAGTTGCACGGCAGCTCTTTTTATATGGACTTTGAATAAACAATATACTGTATATCGATTCTGTAAACAAATAGAAACACTGGCATTAGTTTTAATATGTAATAAACAAAAAAGGGATGACATATGTTATCCCTTAAAGTTTAGGTCCAATCCACTGGTGGTTTTTCCAACTGTACTTTTATTCCAAGCTCTTTTGCAGCAGCCAGAATAAACTCTTTTCTAAAGAAATAACTTTTATGACTTACTATTTTACCGTTTTCAATCTCTTGTAATTGTATATCGTGGATTTCAGGTCCCTGTTCCCCATTAGCAAACACAATAATCGTGGGTTTATTCCATAGAATAAATTCTCGAGCTGTATGTCCAGGTAGGCCGAACTTTAGAGATCCTTTTAACATCTCATCTTTAGAAAACTCATGGAAACCAAAATAGGCTTCATTCTGTGCTTGATCACTAAATAGTTTTAACATACCATCCAAATCTCCATCATTAAATGCTTTTAAATATGATTGAATGGTTATCTTGGTTTTATGGTTAGACAACTCAGATTTTGATTGGGTAAAATCAATGGAATCTATTTTTCTTCTCGCACGTTGTACAGCAGAATAAATTCCTCCCGGAGTGCTTTGTGAAATTCCGGATGCTTCCTCAGCATTAAATTTGAAAACATCCAATAAAAGAAAAGCTGCAATTTGCTTAGGTGTCAAATGAGAATCTAAAGAGGTTAGAATTTCTTCCAATAAAAGAGGACTCGAGAAATCTTCGATAGTTTCAGATGGTTCATCTAATATTCCTGTTTCCCGTTTTAGCTTTCTGCACAGGTCAATCCAGGTATTTGTTGCAACCTTGAACAGATAATATTTTTTATCAGTTATTTCACTCCATCTTTGAGGAAGAAAGCCAAAAGATTTTATCATCGTTTCTTGATAGAGATCTTCACCATCCCAAGGGGAGCCAGTGATATATTTACAATAATTCCATAAATCTGTTGAATATTCAGAAATAGTATTGAAAAATTGATCTCTTACTTTTCTCGTTTCATTCACCATATCCAAAGTAATGCTATCATTTGATTTCATCAAAATTCCTCCTAATGTCAATATACTAATTAAACGATTTTATATCGAAGAATTATACGGGCTTGGAAGAAATTCTTTTTTTATGTAGTACCTCATCTGGGTAATGCTCATCCTGTCGGCTTCCCCACACAAAGAGGGGCGGATCCTTATCCTTGCGGCTATCTAGGTATCGCTTAAGCCAGAGTTCGGGTTGGATATTAAAATGACTACACGTTCCTTATCACCTTTTCCCCTGGGGGTTAGTTGAATAAAGAAAATTGCCTAAAAGAAAAAATTAATAGGCAGTGTTTAATAACAAAGGGGATAATAATAGATTAAATAAAACACTTATGTAATTTATTTTCAGGTAAAAGTAATTATGGTGGTTGCGGAGGCGTTCATTCCAAGAGAAATGAGTAGTTTTACAACAATGTTCTGATAACAAAATTTGTGAGTTACCAGGAAGTTTTTGACGTATCCTTTTCTGTTTCAGTGGCTGTATTTCTGCTAATTAAGTTTCAAACTTTTTTTATCTCAGTGAAAAAACCATTTACATTCTATAAATTATCAGTTAAACTAGTTAAATTGAATTCCGACTAATCTTATAAGAAAAGGGGTTTTAGTTTGAAACAACTGAATGTTAACAACAGTACTGCTAAACCGTCTATAACTTTGAAGCTGTCGCCAACGACAGTAGTAACAAGGCTAAATCCTGTACAAAAGCCGCTTGTAGCGGTTGGTGTTCTGGCTGCTATTATTCTTTTAACCGCTATTTTATCAATGGCAAATGGAACCCAGGGAGTGCTGTACGTAATCGGTCTTGCCCTAGGAGCTACCCTGCTGCATGCCCGCTTCGGTTTTACCTCTGCTTTCAGGAGGTTTGCATCGGTAGGGAACGGTCAGGGTTTTCAGGCTCACATGCTGATGCTCTCGGTGGCCTCTATCCTCTTTGCAATCATTTTAAGCACCGGCTTTAGTTTTACCGGCATTGAACCTAAAGGCTACGTATCACCTGTAGGAGTTAGTGTCCTTGTTGGTGCATTCATGTTTGGAATAGGGATGCAGCTCGGTAACGGCTGTGCTTCAGGGACACTTTATTCCCTTGGAGGTGGTTCCTCTTCCATGATCCTCACGTTGCTTTCCTTCGTGGGAGGCTCGACTCTGGGTGCCTATCATTTCTCCTTCTGGATGGAGGAAACACCAACACTTCCGCCTATCTCTCTTGCGACCTCAACGGGTCTTGGATATGGCGGTGCCCTGGTAGTCCAGCTTGTTCTATTTGCATTGATTTACTGGACTACACTGCTAATTGCGAAAAAGCGTAAGGCACCAGCAATGAAGGCTCTTCCGACTACGACTGGCTGGAAAAAGGTATTGCGCGGGTCATGGCCATTATTTGCAGCTGCCATTATACTGGCAGTGCTGAATGCACTGACTCTTACAGTACGTGGAACTCCTTGGGGCATTACATCTGCTTTTGCTCTTTGGGGAGGGAAAGGCTTGATGGCTCTGGGAGTCGACGTTACATCATGGGGATATTTCTCAACAGGCGCAAATATTGCTGCGCTGAACAATACAGTGTTGGCTGACTCCACTAGCGTGATGAACTTTGGAATCATCCTTGGTGCCTTTATTTCGGCAGCTTCCCAGGGGAATTTCAAGCCAGGAAAAATTAAGCCGGGCGTAGCAGGAGCGTCTATTATTGGCGGACTCTTGATGGGCTACGGCTCTAGGTTGGCCTTCGGTTGCAACATCGGCGCTTACTTTGGCGGAATTGCAAGCTTTAGTCTTCATGGCTGGGTTTGGGCTATCATGGCCATGCTTGGAACTATGGTTGCCCTATTCATCCGACCGCTGTTTGGGCTAAAAAACCCCAAAACAACAGATTCAGTTTGTTAATTAATTAATGAAGGTGCCTTTCGCTTTTCTGAAAGGCACCTTTTTTAGTGTGCTTAGCACGGGTGAAATCTACGAAGCCAGAAATCTATTTTAATAATTGCTCTATTCGCTACTAAAGCAACCTTTACCCTTTATAAGACGAATTACTACCCCTTAGAATCAATGTTTACAGTAACAAAAATAATTATGTGTTTTGCTTTATGGAATATCCAATCTCAGTCATATCTTGAAGAACTCTAGTTTGTTCAAGAATGAACGGTGGCAGCTTAGACAGGTATTTTTTTGTATGAAATTAAGATTGTTTTACATATTTAGACATCCGTATAACTTACAATGCATAAGGAATAAATGGAACGAGTTAGTTAAATTTAAATCATACAATTAAAAGAGACTATCCAAGTGGATAGTCTCTCTGCTCCCTTGCGGATTAAGGGGTAGCTTAATAATCCGTAGTATGGTAATCAACTCTTGGGAAGTTCTAGATTTATCGTTTCCTGTTAACATTTTAAATAAATGAGCATATCGTAAAAAATTATCTACAATGGATTATAAATTTTCACACACTTTAAGTTGTAAAACTTAACAAAGTATAATAAAATAACCTAAAGATAAATCATACTATTTTTATAGGAATTGTTAACATTAGTGAAGTATAAATAAACAGAGGCAGGAAGGTGGGATTAAAAAGTGATTCAAGACCCGATTATTATGGTGGAAAGTGTAAGTAAAAGCTTTCCTAATCAAAAAAAGAACCTTCAAGTTTTAAATGAAATTTCGTTTGAAATTAACTATGGTGAAACAATTTCCATTCTTGGCGAGAGTGGATGTGGTAAAAGTACATTGTTAAATATTATTGGAGGCTTTGAAAAGGCAGATGCGGGGCAAGTGATCTTGGAGGGAAACGCAGTCATTCAGCCAACTCGCAAATGTATTATGCTTTTTCAACATTATGGTTTGTTTCCTTGGAAATCTGCCTTGAAAAACGTTGAACTTGGATTAGATGGAATGAACCTAACGGTTAAGGAGCGGAGGGAACGGGCATTACATTACTTGGCCTTAGTAGGTTTAGAGGATAAAGGTGATTTGTTTCCCCACGAGGTTTCTGGTGGGATGAAGCAAAGGATTGCAATCGCAAGAGCTCTGGCACTTCAGCCTGAGATGATTCTCATGGATGAGCCTTTTGCGGCTTTGGACACCTTTAATCGATATTATCTGCAAGATGAACTCCTTCGTATACAATCACAGGAAAAAACGACGATTGCGCTAGTAACTCATGATATCGATGAAGCTATTTATTTATCGGATCGGATTTTTATTATGCAAGCCAATCCAGGCAGAATTCATAAAGAAATTAGAATTCAATTGTCAAAGCCACGTGACAGAAGTCACAGTGATTTTCAGCATTACAGGAAAATGATTTTTGAGGAATTCCATTTCAATCGTCAAGACGCAGCAATTGAGTTTCATATATAAAGCAAATTAATAGATAAGGAGAATACAAATGAAGAAGCTATATAAAAATTATATCCTGCTTATGCTGGTGTTCTTTATGACCTTTTCACTTGCCGCATGCGGGTCAGGAACTAACAAACAATCATCAGTAGATACCGGGAAGAGAACGGTAAAAATCGGTTACTTGCCAATCACTCATGCAGTACCCCTTTACATTGAAAAAGAAATGGAACAGTATAAGGGTTTTAATTTAGAACTTGTAAAATTCGGTTCATGGCCAGAACTGATGGATGCATTGAATACTGGAAGGATTGATGGTGCGTCTGTCCTGGTCACTCTTGCAATGAAGGCAAAGGAGCAAGGGATTGATTTAAGTGCAGTAGCATTGGGGCATCGCGATGGGAATGTTTTTGTGGTGGGAAATCATGTTAACAGTGCTGAGGATCTGAAAGGGAAAAACTTTGCGATTCCGCATAAGTTTTCGACACATAACATTCTGTTGTACCAAATGTTAAAGCAAAATGGACTTAAATATGAAGATGTAAAAGCAATTGAAATGCCACCTGCCGAAATGCCAGCAGCATTATCAGAAGGGCGGATAGCAGGATATGTCGTGGCAGAGCCATTTGGAGCTATCTCTGTTTCTATAGATAAAGGAAAGGTTCTTTTCCAGGATCAGGATATATGGAAGGACTCGATTGACTGCACACTAGTCTTAAGAAATGATTTCATCAAAAAAGAAAGTGAAATTGCTCAAGAGTTTGTAAATCAATATGTAAAAGCTGGTGAAATGGCTGAATTAAAAGATGAACATACTCACGAAATGTCTTCGAAGTATATGAAAGTTGACAAGGACGTACTTGATCTTTCATTCCAATGGATCTCTTATGATGATTTGAAAATCAAGGAAGAAGAATTTGAGGAACTGAGAAATAATCTCAAGGAAATGGGTCTGATGGAAAACCCTCCAGCCTACAGTGAATTTGTTGATCATTCATTAATTGATAAGGCGAAATGAAAATGATTAGATTAAAATCTTTATTGAATGCAATTATAGGGTTTGCCTTACTGATTATTGTATGGCAAGCGGTAATTATGATTGGTGAGTATGATACAGTGTTATTCCCACCGCCATTAAAGGTATGGGAAGGGATTGTTTCCCTTATCTACGATGGCACTCTTTTCACACATTTTCAGGTTAGTCTGTATAGGTTCGCGGCAGGGTATTTATCCGCGGTAGTTGCTGCCATTATCCTTGGCCTGGTTCTTGGACGTCTCCCTGTTTTGTGGAATGTCCTTGATCCTGTAGCTCAGGTCATTAGGCCAGTTTCACCAATTGCATGGTCACCATTTATCGTACTATGGTTTGGTATCGGTGATATTCCTGCAATCGTGATCATCTTTATAGCTGCATTCTTTCCTGTATTGCTATCAACGGTTTCTGCTGTTCGCAGGGTAGATAGCAATTACTTGAAAGTTGCTCAAAATCTTGAGATTAAGGGTATTAGGCTTTTGACGAAAATTATCTTTCCAGCTGCTTTTCCGTACATCGCGAATGGTCTTCACATTGCTGTAGGTACCGCATGGATTTTTCTAGTTGCTGGTGAAATGGTTGGTGCTCAATCTGGTTTGGGGTATTTGATCATTGATGCAAGAAACTCCATGAGGCTTGACCTTGTTATGGCAGGCATTCTTTTTATTGGAATATCAGGCCTATTGCTTGATAAAGCAGTTGGTGTTTTTGAAGCGTGGATTAACCAGCAATGGGGGAAAGTGAATAATTGATAAAAGACAGAGTGCATGATTGCTCTCTGTCTCCCTAATATTTATATAAGTGAAGATGTATCAATTGTTTCGATTTCGACTATTTCTAATTCGTCCACATTTTTATTGCAGTGAGGACAATAGTAAGCTATTTCAACTTCATGCTTACACTCAGCATGGATAATTTTCTTATAGCACTTTTCGAGATTGTTCCTGCCCCATAAAATGATAGCGTTGAAAACGCCTTCTAGTTCTTGTCCACTCTTGGTAAGGGTGTATTCATATCTAGGTGGATGCTCTGAATAAAGCGAAGAAATCACCAGGCCTGACTGTTCTAAATGTTTCAGCCGGTCAGACAGTATATTGGATGAAATACCACTCAGTTCTTTTTTAATCTCATTAAAAGTTGTTCTTCCAGCTAAGATTTCATGTAATACCAATAAGGTCCACCGATCCCCGATAACATTTAGTGTTTGCGCGATATTACAAGGTAAATCATATTTAGATTCTCTCATAGTATAAACCTCCGATAATGATTAATTAAATCATAACATTATTTATTAAACAACTAAGTTGTTTTTTTTAACTTAGTGTTATAAAATTATTAACAAGTAATACCCGAGTAAACTTATCGGTTATTTTTAAAAAAGGAGGAAGTAAAATGTCATCTTTATATTTAGTGGAATCAATCTTAAACAGTTCAGTAAACGGAAAAGATTCTTTTGAAAAAAAGGTCGGTGAAATTCGTGAGGAGTTAGGCAAACAAAATGCAAGTTTAATTGAGGTTCAAGTAGCTAAGGATTTCTCTAGAGCTTTCTTTATCCTTGAGGCGGAAGAACGCAATGTAATAAATGAAAGTTTAAGAGGATTAGGAGTTCCTGTAACGCTGATTAAGCCTGTGCGTCTTGTTGGAACTGAGTTAGAAGAAGTTAAGAAGCAGGCCGATAAAGTAAATTATCTAGTGGAATGGAACCTCCCGGAAAACTTAACAATGGATGCTTACCTGGAAAGGAAATCAAAAAACTCAGTCCACTACGCAGAAGTTCCTGAAGTTACTTTTTCAAGGACCTATGTTTGTGAAGACATGACAAAATGCCTCTGTTTCTATGATTCTCCTGATGAAAGTACAGTTAAGAAGGCACGTGAGGCTGTTAAGGCCCCGATTGATACAATTACTGAATTATCTTAATGGTGAAACCTCCCTCGTCGGAGGTTTTCTTTTTAAAAGGCAGCAAAAGGGAGAGGTAAGCTTTGAACGATCTGACGATATTGGATGAATTAATCCAAAAACAGCTAAAGCCATTTGTAAGGAGAATCGATTCGGATGCCTACTATGCGGAAGATTATTTGAGGAGTGTAGGCAAAGCGGGATTTTTAGATTCCCGAAATGGGGTAGATTTTTCAAAAGAGGTACGCGTAGTAGAGGAAACATCGAAGATTTGTATGACAACCGCATTTAATCTTTGGTGCCACCTTGCCTCTTTAACTTATATTCGTAATAGCGAGAATGCGTATTTGAAGAATGAAATTCTACACAAGCTGGAAAAAGGGGAACTGCTGGGCGGTACAGGGCTCTCCAATCCAATGAAGTATTATGCTGGGTTAGAAGCTTTGCATTTGAAAGCATCAAAGACAAATGAAGGATATATCGTGAAAGGGCAATTGCCATCCGTTTCAAATTTGGGTACAGATCATTGGTTTGGTATCATTGCAGAGGTTAGCGAGGACCAACGGATTATGGCAGTGGTTCCATGTAATACTGAAGGCCTTATTTTAAAAGCAAAGCTAGAATATTTAGGGGTAAACGGAAGTGCTACCTATTCATGTACTTTTGATGAAGTGAAGATCCCTGAAAAATGGGTAGTGTCACATGATGTGGATCAATTTATTGTCAGAATTAGACCAGCCTTTGTGCTTTATCAAATACCGCTAGGCATAGGTGTTACAGAAGCAGCCGTTGCATCGATTCGTCAAGTTTGCAATAAGCAAGGTGGCTGTAATAATTTCTTGCCTATTCAGCCAGAGGAACTAGAGAAAGAACTAGAAGCAATCCGTACTAAAGTGTATGATTTGGCTGCAGTTCAGGATATACAAGAACATTGGCATGAACTTCTCCGGCTGCGCCTTGGAGTTGCTTATCTTACAGCACAAGCGACACATGGCAGTATGCTTCATCAGGGAGGAGCAGGATATTTAAAGTATAGTGCTCCATCACGAAGACTAAGAGAATCATATTTTCTGCTTAATTTATCACCTACTGTAAAACATCTTGAAAAAATGATAAATCAAATAGGGTTATAAAAAATCTTATTGTTAAAAGCTTTAATACACTTATTTTTTATCAGAAATTTTTAAATGCAAACAATTACTCAAAACGGGAGATACCATGAAAACAAGAAAAATAATAACACTGCTGTTAATAGTCCTTGTATAGCAGCTTGCGGTAAAACGAAACTAGAAGAAAATATGGTACTGCTTAATCAAGACCGGAAGAAGTCACCTTCCCTCAGGCCAAGCCAACACTGTTTTTTTTCATGACAACCTACACCTGAACGCACTGCCAAAAGCAACTGGTCCAGTTGCACAAAAATCTTGAAAAATTAAATGGTCTAGATGTAAATGCGTATATCATCAGTGGAGATAGTCCAGAACAGCAAAAAGAATTGTATAATGCATTGGTCCAAGAGTATGGAAAAAGCTTACCATTCATTTCAGACCCAGAACTTAAAATGACTGAGTTGTTTGACATGAGAAATCGAGAAGTTCCTTTTAGAGGATATGAACTCCTTGATCAAAAAGGGAATGTAGTGTTCCATACAGTAAATGATTATTGGGGCGAAGAGTTAGATAAGACAATAGAAGAGATTAAAGAAGAATACAATGGTATATCCAGTTAAGAAAATTTTGGAAGATGCTGCTTGCAGGAGTGTAGTTAAAGAATTTGGTGAATAGAAGTTAATAAATGTTTTATCTGTGTCTGATTTATTAAAGTTGTCTAATACATCAGTATAATAGTAGCTATGAAAATGCTACCGAATTTCCATCGTGCGTGGGCAGGTTCGAGGAAACTAATCAATGTCCTGCGGGCACAGCTAGACGGGTGAGACCCCGGTAGAAATGACCCCAAAAGAAGGGCCATTTTACCCCAAAGACACCAGCAGCGGCGAGGAGGCTCAGCCCAGCCCCGCGGAAAGTGAAGCGCCTGGAACGGAAATCAACGGACCATTTTTACTTGGCCAAAAAATAAAAAGGGTGCCCAAAAGATTATACTTTTGGACACTCTTATTTTGTAAGTGGAGAATAGGGGGCTCGAACCCCTGACCTCAACGCTGCCAGAGGAAATCCAAGAAGAAAACTGAGTTAAATAAGATAAATTAAAAACAAAGAAGTCTTATTTCTCAAGGATTTTTTGAGTGATTTATTAATTTTAGATAAATCTAGTTCAATTAAATAAAATAAGTCTGTGCACTATTTTGTGCACTCTTTTCTGTACTGGTTATGTATACGGACAAAAAGCATGTGGTCAAAAAAGTCAGTATAGTTAAATGAACTCCACTTTTATTTATTTTCGAGGCAATATAAGAAGGTATCAAGCAATTAATTAATATATTTGAAATTTAGGTAGGGTATCATATCATTGATAATTTTAACTATAATCTAGGGGAGGAGAAACACTGAATAAGTTTAAACAAGGAAGTTGTTAGCTATAAGATTGCAGAAATGGATATAGTCTAATACAAAACGGAAATCGTAACTAAAGGGAATTTTCGGTACAAAGTGAAAAACAATATTGAAGGTGTCAACACTTTATTAAGAGAATAAGAAAATATATTACCAATAATAAAATACAGTAAAAAAAGGTAATGAGGGGGATTACCTTAGTGCTTTTGTTCTGTTATTGATCAAATTATTCTAAAACCAGACTTTGAGAGGTTCGGGGTAGGTTTGTGTGAAAGAATTCCATTAGCTTATTTATTTAGGAATCCAACCATTGCTGGTCTATCGAATCTTCTAGGAAAATTGGGCCTAAGTCTGATTTGATATGTTCAACAGCATGGGTAACGGATTCAAGATCGGTCACATCTGCTGTTGCTGCAGAAACCCTTACATCAAATTGTGCTAGTTCTGCAGCTACCTTTTCTAGATTAGAGATATTTAAGCCGATTAGGCCTAAATGAACGCCTTCTTTTGCTAAGGCGATAGCAGTAGCACGTCCAATGCCTCTTCCTGCGCCAGTAACTATTGCAGTTTTTCCATTTAAAGAAATCATTTTATCACTCCTGAAATTATTACAAATTGAAGTTTAATTCTAACAGAAAGACCGCAATCTTGTATGGAAACAGCTTGCGGTCTTTTCTATTTAGAACTCGAGGAATAATATATTTATTCTAAGTTGGCGTGTCTACCGTACATCTTATTGGTATCCAAACCTTTTTTCTCCATGAACCGAAGAATCACAGCGTCGTAAGATAGTAAAAGTGTTTGCTCAAATAATGAGCCCATTGGTTGAATCGTCTTAAAATCACTCTCCGACTGATCTTTAGGTGAGCCAGGCAACTTAATTGTGATATCCGCTAATTGTCCAATAGCGGACTCAGGGAAAATGGTTACAGCTGCAATCGTCCCACCTATGCTTTTTGCCTTCTCAGCCATGGAAACTAACCCTTTCGTTTCTCCTGAACCTGATCCAATGATTAAGATGTCATCTTTTTCAAAGTTAGGGGTTACTGTTTCGCCAATCACATAGGCATCTATCCCCATGTGCATCATTCGCATGGCGAATGATTTGGCCATAAATCCAGATCTACCTGCACCTGCAACAAAGATTTTTTTTGATTCAAGAATCCCATTAACTAATTTTTCAGCTTCATCATTCGAAATTAAATCTACGGAGCGATTTAACTCTTTTATGATTTCAGCTAGGTATTGAGTTGTATTCATAATCTGAATTACCCTTGATTAATCATTTGTTGCATTTTGGCAGCAGCAGCTTTTTTATCAGCTTGTCCAGTAATCCCGCCACCTACAATAACAAGGTCTGGTTGTACTTTGATGACTTCTGGAAGTGTGTCTAACTTAATACCACCTGCGATTGCAGTTTTAGCATTTTTTACAACACCTTTGATGGTTTGTAAATCTTCAAAAGAGTTCTTTCCAACTGCTTGAAGATCGTAGCCAGTATGAACACAAATATAATCAACGCCCATAGCGTCCACTTCTTTTGCACGTTCAGCAAGGTCTTTTACTGCAATCATATCAACAAGGATTTTTTTACCTTGTTTTTTTGCTTCGTCAACAGCACCTTTGATTGACATATCTTCAGCAGTTCCAAGAATTGTGACGATATCTGCACCTGCTTCAGAAGCTTTCATTACTTCATAACCAGCTGCATCCATGATTTTTAGGTCTGCTAATACCTTTAAGTTAGGGAATGCTTTTTTAACTGCTTTTACAGCATGAAGACCTTCGTTAATTACAACCGGTGTACCGATTTCAACGATATCAATATGTTCCTCTACTTCTTTTACCAGTTCAATTGCTTCTGGGATATTGACTAAATCTAATGCTAATTGTAATTCCATCTATATTCACTCCTATAATTTTTTTTTGTTGTACAGTGATAATGTCTCCAAAGGGTAATAATACTTTTACAGTAATATTATCCTTATAGTGCATTATCTGTACCTGCCAGCAATAAGGGATATCATGTCCTCTCGCTGAACAATTGCAAGTATACAATGTATATAACAACAATTAAAGTACGCACTTTTAATTTACATAGTGTTAAAAAGTATACTATAAGTTTTTTGATTATACTCTTTTTAACAGTAGGAGCTGCTATTGTAGCAATGGGGTTAGAAATGATATTAGCGCCAAATGGGCTGGTAGATGTTGTGAAAAGCGGAGGGGCCATCGAGGGAATTGAAATGCTGGCTATATGGTTTAACCGGCATTATTGAATACCGATTGCCACATTCTTATTAGCTCAGAAAAACCGGACGAAATTGGTGAAAGGATAATCAAAGAATTAAATATGAGTATTACTATTTATATGGTGAAGGTGGATTTTTAAGTGAAAAGAAGAAAATAGTCTATTGTAACCAATCCATTTATTTATTCGAAATTAAAAAGGGTTATATTGTAAGTTGATCCTAATGCAATTATGGAGGCTTCTTATGTTTGTGAGACATCCGGTTTAGATAATCCGCTTATTACGCCAAAAGCTTCAACACATAAAGAATACTGTACTCAACAAATTTATATCACTTATAATTTTTGGCCAGGGAGATGATGCTCACCCTGGCTTTTTAATTTAATTAACACAAAAATAGATGAGTTTATTTCCTATAGTATACATTTTGTTATTATGTTATTTTTTTATCACTATTTAAATAAAAAGTGCGTACTTCCATTTAAAAAATGTAGGTATTATACTTACATCTTGTTGCAACATTGGATTCAAGAATACTGTGGTTATTGATCAGTCATCTGATCTTCCGCATTCAGTTTACTACATTGAAAGGGTGAATAGTATGTTCGGGTTACATGCAAAGCATCACAAAGTTTGTTCAAGATGCCTAACCTTCACATCGAATAATGGTTATTGTCCAAAATGTGGTCATTCGCATTTTAGGGACATCATTATTACGGTCCAAGCAGGTTCAAATAAAAATATGGCTAAGCCAGGGATTGGCTATCAAGAGTTATAGTAGTTTTTTAAGAAAGGCATAAGTGAAATTTTAAATTTTGGAGGTATGTAAAATGGAGGCAATGACATTTGTTTTATTTGGGGCGACAGGGGACTTAGCAAAAAGAAAAATCTTCCCGGCTCTATATAATTTATTTTTGGATCAAAAATTACCTCTGCCCATCTCAATTATTGGGGTGGGCAGAGGTGATTTATCAGATACTGATTTCCAAAACCATGTGAAAGATTCCTTAAAAACATTTTCTAGACGATCACTAAATGAAGATTCAAACCTTGAAGTGTTTATCCGTGCCTTTCGGTATAGCCATGTAGATGCTATCAAGGCTGAAGGATATAAGGGATTACTTGAACTAGTTAAACAACGTGAAGAAGAATTGAATATTCCAGAAAATCGTATGTTCTACCTATCTGTTGCTCCTGAGTTTTTTAATGTGATTGCTTTCAACATTAAAGAGAGTGGTCTAGGTTCTACTAAAGGTTGGAAACGTCTAATTATCGAAAAACCGTTTGGACATGACTTAAAATCAGCTCAAGAATTAAACGATAAACTAAGTAAAGCTTTTGATGAAGAAGAAATTTTTCGCATCGACCACTATCTTGGAAAGCCGATGGTACAAAACCTGGAAGCGTTAGGATTTGCAAATCCAGTGCTTCAAGCATTATGGAACAACCAATACATTGCAAATGTGCAAATTACTGCAAGCGAAACAGTTGGGGTTGAAGAGAGAGCTGGTTATTATGATCAAGCTGGGGCTATTCGCGACATGTTTCAAAATCATATGCTGCAAATGTTGATGATGACAGCAATGCAGCTGCCAAAACAAATTAGTGCAGAAGAGATCCGCAATGAAAAGAGAAAAGTAATAGAATCACTTCGTCCATTAAAGAAAGAGGATGTGGTGAATCATGTGATTCGAGGTCAATATGGTCCTGGTGAAATCCAAGGTAAACCAGTTGTTGGGTATACAGGAGAACCTGAAGTTGCTCCTTCTTCTTTAAATGACACATTTGTGGCTGCCCGTCTATGTGTGGATAATGATTTTTGGAGAGGGGTTCCTTTCTATATCCGTACAGGAAAAAGAATGACAGAGAAATCCACCCGGATTGTGATTGAATTCAAAAATACTTTAAAGGATTTGTATAGGACTCAAGAAGCAGAAACTGCGCCAAATCTTTTAGTGATTGAAATCAATCCAAACGAAAGTGTTTCATTACAATTAAATAGTAAAAACCCATTAAACAATGGAAAAATCGAACCAGTCAATGTTGATTTTTCTGCTAAGCAAGCAGATGTTCCTGAAGCGTATGAGCTTTTAATTTACGATGCAATGCGTGGCGACTCAACGTTCTTTGCACATTGGAAAGAAGTGGAGTTGTCTTGGAAATGGGTACAGCCTATCTTAGAGGCTTTTGAGGAAAATACAATTCCCCTTCAATTATATCCATCCGGGTCAATGGGACCAGATGCTTCCCATCAATTATTGGCGGAGGAAGGATATAAATGGTGGTAGTAATAAAAGATGAAGATATTTTTTAGATTATTAAGGAGGAAATGAACATGAAAGTTGGATTAATTGGTTTAGGAAAAATGGGATTAAACTTAGGTCAAAATTTAATTGATAACAAGCACGAAGTAGTAGCTTTCGATGTAAATGGAAGTGCCGTTGAAGAAATGAAGAAATACGGTGCTCAAGGTACATCTGATTTAAAAGAACTTGTTGAATCATTAGAAAAACCTAGAGTTGTATGGATTATGGTTCCGCATGCTGTGGTAGATTCAGTAATTGATGAAGTGACACCATTATTAGGCACTGGAGATATCGTAATTGAAGCAGGAAATTCTCACTATAAGGAATCCATTCGCCGATATAACCAGCTAAAGGAAGTAGGAATTCACTTTATGGATGCCGGTACTTCTGGTGGAATGGAAGGTGCTCGTAATGGAGCATGTTATATGATTGGTGGAGACCCTGAAGCCTGGAGCATCGTGGAACCTATTTTCAAGGATACAGCTGTCGAAAACGGATTTATCTATGCTGGTAAAGCAGGGAGCGGTCATTTCTTAAAAATGGTTCACAATGGAATTGAATACGGTATGATGGCAGCGATTGGTGAAGGATTCGAGGTATTAGAAAAAAGCAATTTCGATTTTGACTACGAAAAAGTGGCTAGAGTGTGGAATAACGGCTCAGTTATTCGTTCATGGCTCATGGAGTTGACTGAACGTGCATTTTCAAAAGATGCAAAGCTAGATGAAATTAAAGGGATTATGCACTCTTCTGGTGAAGGGAAATGGACTGTTGAAACAGCTTTAGATTTACAAGCAGCCACTCCTGTTATCGCAATGTCTCTTTTGATGCGTTACCGTTCATTAGACAGCGATACTTTTACAGGTAAAGTGGTAGCTGCATTAAGAAACGAATTTGGTGGACATGTTGTTGAAAAAAACTAACAGAATTACATCTGTCACATTTAATAGAAAAAGAGTCAATAAAAATAGGTGAAGAAAAATAGCTCATTATTCGTGAAATGGTAATGAAAACAATGAATATGATGGTAGAAAAGGATGTGAAGTTCATGAATGTATTGGATGCAAAAATGATAAATACTCAGTATGGTATAGAAACTTATCTAGATCTATTGAAAAATGTTGAAGTGAAAGACATTCAATATGTTACAGAGACAGCTTCTTTTTACGAAATCACTATTGGTGTAGAGTATTTTCGGTTAAGAAATGAAAATTATTATAATAGTGAAAAGAGATATTTTAAGATGCGTATGAATTCTGATTTAAATGCTATTACTATAATAGAAACAAAAAGAGAAAGTTTATTTGCTGTGAAAAATGAATTTGAAAGATCTGCAACAAAGGAACTGATTGGAGAGTGGCTAATAAAAAGCAATGCTTTCAGAAAAGTTCTTAATGATTTGATAGCTGATAAGAAAATGGAAAACGTTAAAACTGAGGAAAATATAATAGGAACAATAAGGTTCCTGGAGAAATTACTGGAAATCACAACAGAAGACATTTTAAGTGCTCGTGTTGAGAGATCTCACTAGTTTCTGAAATAACCATTAATAATGATAGAAAATTTATTTGGAGTATGTTTTTTAGAAATGTTAAATAGGGAATCTCAAACGGTATGAATTCCCTATTTAACTCCTGTTCTATTTCTGTAATGCATCTTCCTATCAAGAAAATATGTTTAACTTTTCCAATCATATAAGATTCCCTAATAAACATGAGTAAGAAAACGGTAATATATTTATCTTGCCAGGAACATTTAACAAATAAAATTTATGTAAATGGTTATCCTTATCTGTAATAGATAGGAGGGATGATAAAATGGAACAAGTTAATCACCATACTAAAATTAATGCATCAGAAAATGCTGTCATTTGATCACTATATGTTAATGACGGTTTGTCACGATGTATTTTTCGCTATATGTTACATGAAGTATAGGATGAAGATATTCGCGATTTAATGGAATTTGCTTTAGAATTATCAGAAACTCATTTAGAAAAAACGAAGCAATTCATATCCTTAGAAAATCTTCCAATTCCAATAGGCTTTACAGACGAAGATGTCACAGTAGACGCTCCTAGTTTATTTACTGATACATTTAAGACTGTTTATTTACATATTATTACAATTCGCAGTTTGACGAGATATGCTGGTGCCACTAGTGTTTGTATACGAGAGGATGTCAGAAAATACTTTATTGAATGTACTTCGCAATCGTTTGAACTATATGATAGGGTAACTAGTGTTTCCTTAAATAAGGAAATTATTAACAAATCCTCTACTTTAAACAATCAACAAAAGATTGATTTTGTTAGGAAGCAAAATTATTTAACTGGTTGGTTGGGAAACGTAGACCTATTAACGGAATTGAAATCAGTGGTATGCATCTTAATATGCAGAAAACAATGGTGAAAATGGTATTGGTGTTAGGATTCAGTCAAGTTTGTCAATCTAAAGAGGAACGAGATTATATGGAACGTGCTAGTAAGCTTTGTATTAAACACTTTGATATTCTAAGTTCAAGGTTAAAAGAGGAAAATCTTCATGTTCCTAAGTTATTTGAAACAGAAGTAACCGATTCAACCCTACCTCCCTTTTCAGGTAAACTTATGCTATTTCATATAGCGAAACTGCTTTCTGCAGCAATTGCTTGTTATAGTGAGGCATTATCAATGGGACAAAGAAGAGACTTAACGGCAGATTACGCACGAATGAATACCGAAATTGCCTTAATTGCTGAAGATGATATAAATCTATTAATAGAAAAGGGATAGATGGAACAACCTACCTCTGCCACTGATCACGAAAGTTTGGCAAAGAATTAGATCAATGATAATTATGCTTTATGAAAAAGAAAGGACCTAGTTATGATGGGTGTAAAAATGGTTGATAAAAAAATAGTCGGTGAAAAAGCAGCAGATTTTGTTAAAGATGGCATGGTTGTGGGGCTTGGTACGGGTTCGACAGTTTTTTATACCATACAAAAGCTTGGTCAGCTAGTGAAGGAAGGCCTTTCCATTAAAGGTATTCCAACTTCTGTTCAAACGGAAGAATTGGCTAAAGAAATAGGCATTCCACTTACTAGTTTTAGTGAAATAGAAAGTATAGATATTGCTATTGATGGAGCAGATGAAGTTAATTCAGACTTAGAACTAATCAAAGGTGGTGGCGGCGCACTTTTAAGAGAGAAAATCATAGCAAGAGCAGCTAAAACATTTATTGTTGTAGCAGATTCATCTAAAAGGGTAGAGAAATTAGGTGCGTTTCGATTGCCTGTAGAAGTTATTCCGTTCGGTTATGAAATGACGGAAAAACATATTAGAGCCATGGGTTTAGTCCCAGAAATTCGATTAAACAGAGAAAATCCGTTTATTACTGAAAATGGGAACTATATTTTTGACTGCGAAATTTCTGAGCACGTTCAACCTGAGATGTTAGAACGAATGCTTAACATGATACCGGGAGTAGTTGAAAATGGGTTATTTGTTGGCATGACTGACTTAGTTATCACTCTGGATCGAGAAAAAAATGTTGTCATGTTAAGAAAGTAATTTCCTTTAGAGAGAGACTTTGGGTCCCTCTCTATTGTTTTATTAAATCTTTACTATGATTCTACCTCTTGCTTGTCCTTTTGAAATAGTAGGTAAGGTTTCAGGTAAATCTTTAAGTGTAATTTCTTTATTCACAGTTTCAGAAAGAGTAGAAGGTTTTAAATCGGTTGCCATTCGATTCCAAAAAAATTCCTATGGCCGCATCATTCTTTAACTTCTTTTTTGAACAGCACAATAGAATTATATATTCACTGCTAATAAATATGTATGGAATAATATTACAAGTACATACTTTTATTTTATATAGTGAAAAAAGTATACTGTAGGTTATAATAAATATGGAGGTGAAGTGAAATGTCACGAATGCAGGATAAGATGTTTAATTGTGAAAAAGAATTAACTCTTTCCGTTATCGGTGGTAAATGGAAGATGCTTATACTATGGCATTTAGGAAAAGAGGGAACGAAGCGATTTGGTGAACTGAAAGCTCTTATGCCAGGGATCACGCAAAGAATGCTAGTTAATCAATTGCGAGAACTGGAAGAAGACTTGATTGTAAACCGCGAAGTCTATCCCGTGGTTCCTCCAAAAGTAGAATACTCCCTTACTGAACAAGGAAGAAGCTTGATGCCGATTCTCGATGCTATGTATAACTGGGGGAAAGATTATATGGAAACTGCTGGGTTGAATCCTTTAGTACGACAAGAGTCGATTAGGTAAATTTTAACTGGTAATCTAAGGTTGACTCCGGCCAAGGGGGTCAACCTCTTTTCATGATAATTTAATAATTATTTTTAGTATTTTGTAATGCCTCAAAATAAAGCTGATAATTAACTTTTATTTTCATTTTTCCCCAAGCCGCTAACCATACCTTTTCGCTGATGGGTTTGGAAAACTTAACTGAACCAACTCATCCTTAATGTAAACCAAATAGATGGTTAAATATTAAAGAAAAGACTTATTTCGCTCTATAAGCATCTATGGTAATGATTCGGAAAAATTCTAGAATCTTTTAATTAGGTAAACACCACTACACCATTCTATCTGCGATCACCATCCAACCCACGTAGATAGCGGGAACAAAAAAAGGTAGGATTTATAACATTTTAGTAATTGACCACATACTTACTTTGTTTTTACCACACACCAATTGCACATTTATTGCACCGACTTAATTTTTTCCCTAGTTTTAAATTGAATTAATTTACTAACTGAACGCAAAAACGTTGATTTGTAAGCATTCTATTTACTCGGTTGGTTTTAATTGAACCATATATTTTTGCATCTTGATTTTGACAGGGTAGAGGTTCAGTAGTTCAATCCCTGTCGAAATCATAACTTATTTGGAAGCCGTAATTCCTTTTGTAAAACGAGGAAATGTATATGTGGTTAGATACGATTCAGGTATGAGGGGCGAGAGGAAATAAAAGTACAAAGGTGGGTTTAAGACCAAGAAGGCAGCGCAAGAGCCTTAACAAAGTTTTAGCGGAAATCGATGAAGGAACATACGTGGAACCCAATAAAGAAACGTTTTCTACTTATATTGAGAGTTGGTTTAATATGTCTTATAAACCAAGTGTAGAAGAGACCACTGCAGAAACCTGGTGGAGATATATAGAGAAACACATTATGCCTTTTTTTGGACTAACACCGTTGAATCTAATTACTACAAAAAAACTTGATAATTTTTATTATGTGAAATTAAAGGATGGATTATCACCAAAAACTGTTCGCGAATTCCATAATCTTTTGAGAAGTGCTTTTACACAAGCTGTGAAATGGTCACTTCTAAAAATCAATCCCGCATTAGACGCAACCCCGCCTAAGATAAAGTGTTAAAGGAAATAAAAATTTGGACTAAGGAACAAACTAAAGATTTCCTAATGATATTAGAAACAGAAAAGATGAACCCTATATTTGAAGTGATTATATTTACAGGATTAAGAAGAGGAGAAGCCTTAGGTCTGAAATGGGATGATATTGATTTTATAAAAGGAAAAATACATGTTAGGAGATCATTAGCAAAAATAAAGGAAAAGGGTCTATTTTTGAAAGATGTTAAAACCAAAAGTTCCAAAAGGCAAGTTTCGATTTCCCCTTAATTAATAAACAGGCTTCAGGAGTATATGAGAAACCAGGATCAAGAAAAAAAAGTACTTGGAGCTGCGTACCAAGATAACGGGATGGTATTCTGTACGTTTGAAGGAAAGCTTAAAGATCCTAGAAACCTTCTCCGCGAGTTTAACCGGCTGATTGAGAAGGCAAAACTTCCTAAAATCACAATTCATGATCTGAGACACCTTCATGCAACACAGCTTATGATTAACGGGGTTAACCCAAGGTAGTCCAGGAGAGGTTGGGACATTCTAGGGTAGCGATAACTTTAGATCTTTATTCTCACGTAAATGAGGATCTTCAAGTAGAAGCAGCGATGCGATTAGAAAATGATTTCTTCCATAATGGAAATTAGGTATCTGGATAGCGTTACACCCTATTGTTCAAACACTTTAGTATACTAAAGGTGTACACATTGTGTACACTTTAAGAAATTCCTCAGTAATTTACATTAGTATATACTGAAAAAACCCTTGCTGCGCAAGGGTTTCCGATGATGGAGAATAGGGGGCTCGAACCCCTGACCTCAACGCTGCCAGCGTTGCGCTCTCCCAGCTGAGCTAATCCCCCGTATATAATAAGATAAGGTACAAGAAAAATTATATCTCCAACTATACAGAGATGCAAGAAAAATTTAATTAATAATACAGAAAAAAGCCACTCAACAGCGGCTTTTCAACTACACACTTTCGATTTCTACCCGGTTGATTCCTTCTATTAACGAAACAGCTTCATAAACATCGGTGGTTTTTCTGCGGAAATCCACAGTGACTATTAACTGAACAAGCTGATTCCCCTCTGCTAAATCTTTAATGCGTACATTTTTTAACGCGATTTTTTCCGACTTAATTTTTGTGATAATATCGGCAATGCTCTCTCTGCCGTTCACATTGAATTGGAGACGTATTTCTTTCTCTCTCATCTGTCTTGGACCGATAAAAGTCATAAGGAATGGCATAAATTCAACGCTGACAATCAGCAGTGCCACGCCGGCGATCGCCTCTAAATAGAAACCTGCACCCACTGTGATGCCGATTCCAGCTGCTCCCCAAATCATTGCAGCGGTGGTGAGGCCGGAAATTGTATCATTTCCTCTTCTTAAAATAACACCTGCGCCAAGAAAACCTATTCCTGATACAATTTGAGCAGCCAGACGGAGTGGATCCATTGTAATGTTTACATCTTCATCACCTGGGAACATGTATGCAGATTCACTTGAAACAACTGTTAAGAGACAGCTGACAATTGATATGACTAAGCTGGTTTTTAGGCCAACCGGTTTTCTCTTAATTTCCCTTTCGAGTCCAATGACCAGCCCTAAAAAAGCTGATATTCCCAACTTTATTAAAATTTCCATATCCATAGAATACAACATAATAATCTCCTGCCCTGATAAGATGTATTTTCTTTCCCTATCTAAAGTTAAATAAACCCTTTTCGGATAAATTTTTTAATATAATAAGAAAAATGATGAATTTCATTGTAGAATACATATAAATTAAATATTGTTTCTAAATAAAAGGAGAATAGTGATGGAATCCCCAAAAGTTAATCCTTACTTAGCTGTTGCGATAGGTGTTGTAGCTGTGTCGACATCAGCGATTTTAGTAAAAGTATCTTCTGCCCCTTCGGGAGTCATTGCCTTTTACAGATTGTTTTTTTCAGTCTTATTTATGCTTCCGGTGTTTCTTTTAAAATATGTTTCAGAACTCCGTCTTATTACGAAACGGGATTGGGTGTTTACTGGGATATCCGGCGTATTCCTGGCTTTTCATTTTATTTTATGGTTCGAATCTTTGAACTACACCTCTGTAGCCAGTTCAACCGTATTAGTAACCCTGCAGCCTTTATTTGCATTTGCTGGAGCCTATATTTTCTTCAAAGAAAAATTATCTGCAAAAGCCATTCTAAGCGGGGTTATTGCCATTGGCGGAAGTGTGATTATCAGCTGGGGTGATTTTAAAATAAGCGGAAGTGCACTGTTCGGCGACTTCCTGGCAATTGTAGCCTGCGCACTGGTAACTGTTTATCTGCTGTTCGGGCAAACGGTGAGAAAAAGAATGTCCCTTATAACATACACATTTCTTGTCTATAGCATTAGTTCAATTACATTGTTCCTTTACGTTATTGCGGCTGGAGACTCTTTCTATCCTTACCCTAAAAGTGATTGGGTTTATTTCATCCTTCTTGCTTTAATTCCAACCTTACTGGGACATACGCTATTCAACTGGTCAATCAAATGGCTTAGTGCATCAATTATTTCAATGGCTATCCTTTTTGAACCGGTAGGAGCGACAATACTCGCTTATTATCTCCTGGGTGAAAACGTTATTTGGACTCAAATAGCAGGTGGATTAGTTGTTATTACAGGAATAACATTATTTTTAGTCGACGAAAGACAAATGAAGCTGAAAAATAGATCAGAGATAAATTCTATTTCAGGATAGGAGAGATGCGAATGCAAATACGGAGAGCGGAAGCAGGGGACGCCCTGGGAATAGCCAGGGTACATATAGAAAGTTGGAAAGAAACCTACGCAGGTATTATTAGTCAGGAATATTTGGATTCGCTAAAAATTGAAGATCGAATGGGACTGTGGAAGAGGAGTTTATCCCAAACACCGCAGCTATCCCCTGTATTTGTCGCAGTAAATGAAGAAAATAATATAGTCGGATTTGCTTCCTATGGAAAAGAACGCACTGAAAAATTTAATGCAGATGGAGAGTTATACGCAATCTACATTCTTAAAAAGTATCAAAGAGAAAGACTTGGGCTGAAACTACTCCACGCAGGAGTGGATGAATTACTGGAACAAAAATATACATCGATGCTTGTATGGGTCCTTGAAGAAAACAAAAGCCGTAAATTCTATGAAAGTCTTCTGCCCGTAAAAGCAGGAGAAGAAATCGATAAAATAGCAGGTAAGGAAGTTGTAGAACTAGCTTATGTGTGGGATGACTTGAAAGCTTTAAAACAAAAGCTAATTCATAAATTGAAGAGTGAGAAGAAATTGACCTGAGATAAAAAATCCCCTTGAGTAAGGGGATTTTTTTTAGGCTGTACACATAAATAGTTGATTTACTTAATAAATTTGCAGGCCAGAGTCTTATTAGATCGAGCATTAAGAAAAAATAACATAATATCCAAAGAAGCATTATATAAACAAGTATGTGAACCGGGAAAATAAGAAGGCGCAAATTGTGCTGAAAATGAAGGTACCGCCACGAACTTTTCCCTCTGCATTTGCAATTTTGATCGCCTCAATATAAGAAATGCAAAACAGGAATATTGCCATGAATAAAGATAGATATAGTGCGATTGATTGAAGCAAACAAAATCACCTCGTCATATAGTTTGTCCAAGCCATTATATGAACAGGGAAAGAAAAATATTAATAATACATAATAATAAGAAGAAAGTAGGGGGAGTTTTAAAAAAACTTTAACTCGTAAAATTTATTTAAAAATTATATTGCAAACATATTTTATCCATGGTATATTTAATCTCGCTTGAGAGAAAGCAACAAGATTTGATAAACAACTTCGTTTTTAACAAATGAAAAAAAAAACGTTGTTGACAATAACAAATCAACATGTTATATTAATAAAGTCGCTTCTAGGCGGCAAGCTAACTAACTTGTTCTTTGAAAACTAAACAAACAAGCGTCAACAAACAATAAATGATCGTGTATCTTCTATTATATAGAAAGAACACGAGCCAACGTTTTAACTTTA
>NZ_JBALSS010000011.1:0-10557 GCF_036967045.1 Bacillus sp. JJ1609
CCTCTTCTCATAACAACTCTTCTCATGTAGAAACTCTCTTGTATTGAGTCCAGTTCTTAACACCTTTTACTTTAATGTTTTTCAAGCCATTTAATAATGGCTCTTTTTTTTCTAAAAATATTAACGTTCAATCAAATTCATTATTTTATCAATGTAACCACTTACATTTAAAATAGGCTTGTTTTTCGTAAATTTGTCGCTTGAACTTCTGCTCCAACCATTGTATAGTACATTATTGTTTAGTTTTTAACAAAATGGTTTAAAGTATAACGAATGGGATGTACGATCATCATCTCTAATGAAAGGAATTCACACTCAATGAAACTTGGTGCCCGCATTTTAAAAACGGGAATAGCCATTATACTCGCTTTATTTTTGTCACAGATTTTTAACCTTCCGTCTCCTGTCTTCGCAGGAATCGCGGCGATTTTTGCCTTGCAGCCAACTGTTTATCGCTCTTTTCTTTCTATTATTGAACATGTCCAGGGCAACTTAATCGGCGCAGCAACTGCTGTTGTGTTCGTAATGGCGTTCGGCAACAGTCATTTTATCATTGGCCTTGCTGCAGTGCTGGTCATCACGCTTAACTTGAAGCTAAAGCTTGAAAACACCATTTCCCTTTCGCTAGTCACATTGATTGCGATCATGGAAACGCCCGGTGATGACTTTATCCAATTTGCTGTGATCCGTTTTTCAACGATCATGCTCGGGGTCGTTTCAGCTTTTATAGTGAATCTTGTTTTCCTGCCGCCAAGATATGAAAATAAGCTTTACTACAAAAACACTATTTTATCAGAGGAAATCACAAAGTGGATCAGGTTAAGTACGCGCCACGCTTCGGAGCACCAGCTCTTGAAGGCAGATATTGAAAAAATGCGCGAAGGCATCATCAAGCTTGACCAGCTGTACCTGATGTACAGAGAAGAACGTGATTATTTTAAAAATAACAAGCTCGCCAAATCCAGAAAGCTTGTTATCTACAGACAAATGATCAACACAACAAAAAAATCTTTGGAAACCCTGAAAAGGCTACATCGCTATGAAAATGAATTCAACCAGATGCCTATCGATTTTCAGGAAGTTCTCCAGCATCAGCTTGATTGCCTGATTAATCACCATGAACAAGTCATGTTGAAGTTCGCTGGTAAAATCCGCGCTGAAGCCTCATACATGGAAGGCGAGGTCTGCCTGAACAAGAAACAGCTGTTCGAACTCTTTTTAGCGCAAAAAAAAGATTTGGCTGAAACGAACAGCCAAATGCTTTACCATGTCATGCAGCTTGTTTCCATTATCATGGAATACGGGGAGAATGTAGAGCATCTCGACACACTTATTACAAGCTTCCAGTCTTACCATAAAGACGATAACAATGTGAGTATTGAACAAAATACAGAAATATAAAAGCAGCTGGTTTATCAGCTGCTTTTTCGTTTGCCTTATAATCGCTAATTCTTCATCCTCGGATCCAACGCATCCCTTAGTCCATCGCCCATCAGGTTAAAACCTAAAACCGTCAGCATAATGGCCAAGCCAGGGAATATCATTGTCCACGGGGCTTGAATCATGAACTGTTTTGCATCAGCAAGCATCTTGCCCCATTCAGGGTTCGGTGCTTCTGCCCCTAGGCCCAAGAAGCCCAGTGCGGCTGCTTCAATGATTGCAGTCGCAATCGCCAGTGTACCTTGAACGATGATTGGTGCCATGCTGTTAGGCAGGATATGCTGGAATAAAATCCTGCTGTCCTTCATCCCGACAGCCTTGGCGGCCATGATATACTCTTCTTCCTTTACACTGAGCACCCTGGAACGAATCAGCCTTCCGAAGGTCGGTATGTTTATGATAGCAATTGCAATCAATGCGTTGCGGAGCGACGGTCCCAGCACTGCTACTATCGCAATCGCCAGCAGTATGCTTGGAAAGGCAAGCATGATATCGAAAATCCTGGATATAATGGAATCTACCCATCTTCCATAGTAACCTGCAAGTATTCCGAGAAGACAACCAACTATAATCGAGCCCATTACGGAAAATGTTCCTACCCATAATGATATTCTTGCACCAAAGATAACCCTCGAAAGGATATCCCGGCCAAAATCATCGGTCCCAAACCAGTGTTCAGCTGAAGGAGCCTGGAGGCGCACTGACATTTTCTGATCATTGATTCCTTCTGGAGCAATCAGCGGGGCAAATACTGCAAGCAAAATAAAAAACAAAACAATAAATGTACCCACAAGAGCCAATTTATTCTTCTTGAAACTATACCATGCTTCTGCCCAGGGAGATGCCACTTTTTCTTCTACCTGTATGGTAGGCGGCTGCATTTGTTTTTGAGTTGAAATCTCCATCTAAATCTCCCCTTCCATCAATGATATTTAATCCTTGGATCAATTGCTGCGTACAATAAATCAACGACAAGATTGATCAACACAAAGAGCAATGCAATGATTAAGATTCCTGACTGGATTACCGGATAGTCTCGATAATTGATCGCTTCGTAAATGTATCTGCCAATACCCGGCCAGCTAAAGATTGTTTCCGTTAAGATCGCACCGCCAAGCAGGAGGCCTGTTTGCAATCCGATAATCGTCAAAACAGGAATGACAGCATTTTTCAGGGAGTGCTTATAGACAACCCAGAACATGCGCAACCCTTTCGCCCTTGCTGTCCTGATAAAATCTGAACGCATCACCTCAAGCATTGTAGAACGTGTGATTCTTGCAATGATTGCCATTGGAATGGTTGCCAAAGCCACCGCAGGCAACACCAGGTGCTTCAGTACCTCAACGAGCTGGTCAGTGCGGCCTTGGATCAGCGTGTCTATAATATAAAAATTCGTAATAGCGTCGACTGGATTTCGTACTTCCTCCCTGCCCGATGTCGGCAGCCAGTCCAGATTAATGGCAAACATCCACTGCTCCATCAATCCAAGCCAGAAGATCGGCATTGAAACCCCTATCAAGGCAAGGACCATGGCTACGTAATCAAACCATGAATTCTGGAACCATGCGCTGATAATGCCAGCATTCACACCAATAACGATGGCAATCAGCATCGCCACGAACGATAATTCCATTGTGGCAGCAAGGTATGGCCAGATTTCACTGTTGATCTCTGACTTCGTCCTTAGAGATTGTCCTAAATCACCGGTCAGCAAGTCGCCCAGATAGTTGAAATATTGAATATACCACGCCTGGTCTAGACCAAGCTGTTTTGTTAAATCCGCAATCGCTTCCTTAGTAGCAAGCTGCCCGAGAATGACTTGGGCGGGATCGCCAGGGATTGCTCTGATCATAAAAAATACAATAAGTGAAAGACCCAACAGTACAGGAACTAATGATAAAATCCTTCTGACAGAATAGGCAAACACCTTCCCACCTCTTTTCATGGTGATATTTCTTTAACAAGCGAAGGTCATTGATGACCAATGCACATCCGCTTTTCAGCAGAAAAGGGAGAATGCACATGTTCTCCCTTTTCCTTATGCATTATTTTTTGAATTCAACAGTTGCAAGCAGGTCAGAACCTGTTGGGTGTGCCTTGAATCCAACCACGTCAGCTCTTCCCGCAAGAGCAGGCTCTGAGTGAACTAGTGGAATCCAAGGAGCATCCTCTTTAATTAACAATTGAGCTTCTTTATAAAGTTTTTCACGTTCAGCCTGGTCATTAGTAGACTGAGCCTGGATGAACAGGTCATGTACCTCTTGATTTTTGTAGCGTGCATAGTTATTGCTGTCAATGTTGTCCTGGTCTAAAAGTACATACAGGAAGTTGTCAGCGTCACCATTGTCGCCAGTCCAGCCAAGCAAGAATGAATCTGCTTCACCAACACGGGCTTTTTCAAGATATGTTGCCCACTCATAAGAGACAATCTTAGCTTTTACGCCAATTTTGGCGAAATCAGCTTGAAGAGCTTCAGCAACCTTCTTTCCATCAGGCATATATGGTCTTGCAACAGGCATTGCCCATAGTTCCATTTCAAAGCCATTTTCAAATCCAGCTTCTTTTAGAAGCTCCTTAGCTTTTTCAGGGTTATATTCATAGCCATCAACTTCATCATTATATCCTGCAACCGTTTTTGGCATTGGGTTCTTGGCCGGCTCAGCTGCACCAGCGTAGAATGCGTCGATCAGCGATTTCTTATCAACAGCATAGTTTAATGCCTGGCGTACTTTCTTGTCTTTTAACGGTCCGCGTTCGTTGTTCAATCCTAGATAAGCTACATTCAAAGAAGGACGGAAGAATGTCTGCAAATCAGGATTGCTTTCGATTGATTCGACATCACTGAAATTCACGCCGTCAATAATGTCAACTTCGCCTGTATTCAATGCATTCAAACGAGCTGAGTTCTCAGGGATTACACGGAAAATAACTTCATCAAGCTTGGGAAGTCCCTTATCCCAGTAATTTTCGTTCTTCACCAAGGTAACCTTGTCATTGCGTTTCCATTCCTTGAATTTAAATGGTCCAGTACCAACTGGGTTTTCAAGGAATTTATCACCATACTTCTTGACTGCTTCAGGACTTGCAATTCCAAATGGAGACATAGCAAGGTTTTTGTTGAAAGGAGCCAGTATACGGTTTAACGTGAATTCTACTGTATACTCATCAACAGCTTTTACTTCCTTGATTACATCACCAAATTGTGAGTTATAGTAATAGAATTGCTCTTTGTTTCCTGCTTTCCAGCGCTCAAAGTTGAATACTACCGCTTCGGCGTTGAAATCCGTGCCATCGTGGAATTTAACACCTTTGCGCAATTTTAATGTGTGCTTTAGACCATCTGGAGATTCTTCCCAGCTCTCAGCAAGACCTGGCTTGATTTCTGTATCCTGCTCACCAAATTCGATGAGAGTTTCATAGATGTTTTTTGTTACTTTAAAAGCTTCACCTTCAGTTGTGATCGCAGGGTCAAGCGAAGTTGAATCGCCGCCGCGGCCGAATACGAGAGTTCCGCCGGACGATGATCCGCCGTCTGAACTAGATTCCCCGCCAGTTTTCTTGCCGCCAGACTCATTGTTGCAGCCTGCTAGCCCTAAGCTCAGGATCAGGATAAAAGCAAAAAACATCAATCCAAAACGCTTTTTCATATTTTTCCCCCTTGTTTTTTCGGACCAGTATTTTTGGTTCCAGTCCATGATATATATCATCTATGCTGTTTTGCCCACACACATTCCTATTTGCTAGGAATATAGATGGCAGGCAGCAAAATGACCAGGTTCAATTTCCCTCAATTCGGGTCTATCAGTCTTGCAAACTTCCATGCATGCCTTGCATCTTGTATGGAAGGCACATCCCTTAGGCGGGTTAGCTGGACTTGGGATATCTCCAGTCAGAAGTTCCCTTTCCCGCTTGATCTCAGGATCAGGAATAGGAACAGCCGCAAGCAATGCTTTCGTATATGGGTGAAGCGGTTTTTCATACAGCTTATCTGCATCCGTAATTTCGACCAGCCTTCCCAAATACATGACCCCCACTCTATCGCTGATGTGTTTTACCACTCCCAGGTCATGGGCTATGAAAATATAAGTCAACTGAAATTCCTTTTGCAGGTCTTCCAGTAGATTCAACACTTGTGATTGGATCGAAACATCCAGCGCAGAAACAGGTTCATCCGCAATAATTAGCTTTGGCCGTGTCATAAGGGCACGGGCAATTCCAATTCTTTGACGCTGCCCTCCGCTGAACTGGTGAGGATACCTTTTGGCATGGTAGCTGCTAAGGCCAACAACCTCAAGCATTTCCTTCACCATCTTCTTGCGCTCCTGTTTAGTCCCGATGCCATGGACAATCAATGGCTCCTCGAGGATTTTTTCGACCGTATGCCTTGGATTCAGCGAAGCAAATGGATCCTGGAATACCATCTGCATGTCCTTGCGGGTTTTTCGCATATCACTGTCTGATAGAGTAACTAAATCTTTACCCTCAAAGACAACTTGCCCTTCAGTTGGATCTGTCAGGCGCATCAGCATTCTTCCTGTTGTGGATTTCCCACAACCTGACTCCCCAACCAGGCCGAGTGTCTCGCCTTTGTTGACCCAAAAGCTGATATCATCAACAGCTTTTACGCTCCCGGTTTGTTTGCCGAGGACGCCTCCAGTGATAGGGAAGTATTTTTTTAGATTATCAACTTTTAACAGTACTTCTGCCATTGGCTACTCCCTCCTTCTCATGTAAAAGGCAGCGTACAGAATGTCCCGGCCTTTCAGTTTCATAGAGTTCGGGATTCTCGCTCAAGCATCGGTCCATAACAAATTCGCACCTGGCTGCAAAACGGCAGCCAGTCTTGATCGAACCAGGTTTTGGAACGTTTCCTGGAATCGAATACAAGCGCTCTTTTTTCTCACGGATATCAGGAATTGATTTAAGCAGTCCCAGCGTATATGGGTGCTTCGGATACTTAAAGATATCCTCTACTAGCCCTTCCTCAACGATTTTGCCCGCATACATGACAACCACTCTCTGGCAAACTTCTGCCACCACACCTAGGTCATGAGTAATCATGATAATGGCAGTATCAAGCTTTTCGTTCAAATCCTTCATCAATGCCAATATTTGCGCCTGGATTGTGACATCAAGCGCTGTAGTCGGTTCATCAGCAATCAATACTCTCGGGTGACAGCTAAGCGCCATCGCAATCATGACCCTCTGCCTCATCCCACCTGAAAGCTGGTGAGGATATTCCTTGATGATCTGCTCAGCTCTCGGGAGTCCAACGAGCTTCAGCATTTCAATCGCCTGCTGATATGCATTTTTTTTGCCCAGTTTCTTATGTATTTTCAACGCTTCTGTCAGCTGCTCGCCAATCGTGAATAATGGATTTAACGAAGTCATTGGCTCCTGGAAAATCATTGCTACTTCATTACCCCGTATCTCACGCATCCTTTTTTCCGATGCATGGACAAGGTCTTCACCATTCAGGAGGATTTCCCCACCGGCTATTTTCCCTGGTGGCTGTGGAATCAGCTTCATGATGGATAATGATGTCACGCTCTTGCCGCAGCCTGACTCTCCCACAATTCCAAGGATTTCTCCTTTGTTCACTGAGAAGCTGACGTCGTCAACAGCTGGAATTTCGCCATCCGATGTGATAAAAGATGTTCTTAAGTTTTTTACATCCAAAACCGGAGCATGTACCACTTTACTACTCCTTTCTATTACCGAAATATTATTGCTGAATAAAATTTACTTCTGTCTGTGTTAAACATTTTATATTAAATGCAATGACTTAGTCTACTGATTTTTCTTAATTATTTAAATATAATAAACAGTTAGAATCATTATTGTAATTTGGTACTATTTGTTTTTTCGTTAAAGCAGACCAGGAGTCCTTCGGGTTACTTCAAAAAATAAAAAAAAACGAAACACTATTTGTGCTTCGTTTTTAAACTATTATTTAATTTTCAAGCTGCTGAACCTGGAACAATCGGTAGTAGCCGCCTTGCTTAGCCATTAATTCCTCATGACGGCCAACCTCCACGATTTCACCGTGTTCGATCAGCACAATCCTGTCAGCATGGGTTATAGTCGACAACCGGTGTGCGACAATGAAAGTGGTTCTGTCCTTGGCAAGCTTCTCGATTGCTTCCTGTATGAGGTGCTCACTTTCAAGGTCAAGAGCAGAGGTAGCTTCATCCAGGATCAAAACCGGCGGATTTTTAAGAAAGACTCGGGCAATTGCCACACGCTGTTTTTGTCCTCCTGAAAGCTTGACGCCTCTTTCCCCTACTTTTGTATCATACCCTTCAGGTAAATTCATAATAAAGTCGTGGGCATTTGCCGCCTTTGCCGCTTCCACTACTTCCTCATCGCTGGCTGCTGGTTTCCCCAGCAGGATATTTGATTTGACCGATTCACTGAATAAAATATTATCCTGTGCAACCATGCCTATTTTATCGCGCAGAGAACGGACTTTGAACGAACGGATGTCTCGTCCATCAAGGAGGATCGCTCCATCAGAAACGTCAAAGAACCTTGGGATCAGACTGACGAAGGAAGATTTCCCCCCACCGCTCATTCCTACAAGGGCAATCGTCTCTCCTTTTTCCACATTAATGTTGATGTTCTTAAGGACTGTTTCCTCGCCCTCATCATAAGCAAAGCTTACGTTGTTAAAGGAAATATCGCCATGGACCTTTTTCAGCTCAATTGCATCTTTTGAATCCTTTATATCATATTTTTCATCCATGAATTCAAATACACGGTCCATTGAAGCGATTGACTGGGTCAATGTAGTCGAAGAGTTGACCAGCCTGCGGAGCGGATTGTAAAGCCTGTCGATGTAAGCGATGAATGCAGCCATTTCCCCGATGCTCAGATTTCCCTGGAGAACTTGATAGCCTGAAAATCCGATAACGAGAAGCGGAGCGATATCCGTGATCGTATTGACCACAGCAAATGCTTTGGCATTCCAGCTTGTGTGCTCTAAAGCCTTTGTTAAAAAGTTTTTATTCTGACGGTCAAACTGAGTCTGCTCATAATCCTCAATTGCGAAGCTCTTAATGACAGAGATTCCTGCTACCCGCTCATGCAAGTAGCTCTGTACCTCCGCAAGTGCCTGTGAACGCTGCCTCGTAAGCTTTCGCAGGTTACCGAAAAAGTACCTGACGGAAAAAGCATAAAAAGGAAACAGGATTAAAGAGACAATGGTCAGTTTTACGTCCATAGTGAACATGATAGCAGCCGCTATCATGATAGTAGCAACGTCAAGCCACAGGTTCATTAATCCGGTCACGACGAAGGTTTTCGTTTGCTCAACATCGTTGATCATTCTCGAGATGACCTCACCTGCCCTAGTATTCGAATAATACTTAAAGCTGAGTCGCTGCATATGTGTGAACAATCTGTCCCTTATGTCATAGAGTATTTTACTTGAGGTCCATTGTGCAAAATATTGGCGGTAATATTCAATTGGCGGACGAAGTATAACAAAGACTACGATCATGATGCCCATTACCCAGAAAAGCCTGTCCGTTTTCTCTGTTTTACTTAATGAGTCGTTGGCAATCACATCATCAAGGACAAATTTTATTAACAATGGTATTAACAGTGGGATTGCGAATTTAAAAATCCCGATAATGATTGTTCCAATAATCTGCAGCCGATATGGTTTAACGAATTTTAAGTATCTGCGGATGCTGCCCAATTTTGTTCCCCCTTATGGAGCCTTGCCTAGCTTTAACTGCGAAACAAAAACCTGTTGAAACAAATCAACAGGCTGCTTTGTCTATCCTGATTGGTTAACGACGATAAGTTAAATACCGTTCATAATAAATATCGATAAAGTCAGGCGCAAATGGGCCTTTCCTCTGCCTGATCCAGCGTTTCAACTTTTCCACATTGTATTTTAGGATCTGGTCAATCACATCAGGATATTGCATTTCTTTACGGTGGCGCTCATATTCATCTTCATCAAGCAAATTAAATGTCATGTCAGGAAAAACTTTTATATCGAGATCATAATCAATATATTTCAGCGCTTCTCCATCAAATATAAATGGAGAACTAATATTGCAATAATAGTAAACGCCATCTTCCCGAATCATGCCTATAACGTTGAACCACAGTTGAGAGTGGAAGTAACAGATTGCAGGCTCTCTAGTAATCCAGGTTCTTCCGTCTGACTCCGTCACGACTGTCCGGTCATTCCCGCCGATCACAAGATTCTGTGTTCCTTTTAAGACGGTGGTTTCTTCCCAGACTCGATGGATGTGCCCATTGTGCTTATAACTATGGATTTGGACAGATTCACCTTCGATGGGTACGCCCATGTTCTTCTCCCCTACTTTCCTTTCCCGGAAACTTTGCAACCTATCAATGTATATTTATCTAGAAAAATTGAAAAACGACAAAAGGCAACAAAGAACGATTCCTATTTTTTATTATTATAACGGTTAATGGAAGAATTTAAAACAAAAGAGCCACCGATTTACACCGATGGCCCCCTAAAATTGATATATTTTTATAAATTAGTGAACTTTTCTGAAATGATTGATTAATAATAGACCATCCAAAGTGCTTTTTATCGAAAAGTTACCGCTAATTGCTGATACGTATGGATAACTTCTTCTGTTTGTTTTTCAAACATTCGGTGGATCTCGTGCAGCTCCTGCTTCTTTCGGTCAATCTCCACGCGAAGCTCCTCCAGCTCAGCATTTTGTTTAAGTGCATCCAGCTGCTTTTCGATTTCCTGGCACCGTTCTAATTCAGACTGCAGATAAAGTAGCTTTTCCATTGTTTGCATTTGGGTAGAGACCAATTCGTTAAATTTATCCATGCTTTTCCACCGCCTGTAAAAATTTATCTTCCTAATGTATTCGGTCAGGCAGAGGGATTTCCTTTGACTAGTTATGTAGAGTATTCAGAACATTTGTCGAATGATTTTTATGATAATGCTTCGAGAGTCCAAAACCAAACTGAATTGTAATTAGGAGAATTCTAAACAAAATTTTAAGGGTTTCTCATAATAATAAGAGAGATAAAAATCAGATAGAGTGATTCTCAGAGGGCTAATCATGACACCAAGTGTGGGGAAAATCGACTTGAGTTGTTCTCGTAGGG
>NZ_JBALSS010000011.1:10711-15474 GCF_036967045.1 Bacillus sp. JJ1609
TTGTTCTCGTAGGGCTTCTATTCTCAGAGGGGATTATCATCACAACTCTAGTATGCTAAAAGCACTATTTGCATCGTCTCCAGACGATCGCTTTCCGCGGGCGTTCTGGGAGCTTATTTCGGAGTAAAAGACGCCTGAGGCCACCCACCTTATTGGAAAAGGCACTCTTCGAATAAAGAGTGCCTTTCGTATTGGTGATCTTAGCTCTGTTGGCCAGAGTTTTGACCTTTTTTAGCTTCAGCTTGTTGATTTTGTTGACGTACTTCTTGAGCGTTTGTTTCGCTAGCGAACTCAGTGCCGAATTGGCCTTGTGCGCCTTGTCCAGATTGAGCGTTTTGTTGTCTCACCTGCTGAATGTTTGTACCAGCTTGTGATTGATTAGGTTGTTTTGCCATTGTTATCACCTCCACGAATATTAATTTAACCAACCGTGGAGTGAGCTATCCTATTTTTTTATACCAAATTCATCCAAAATGTAAATCTAAACTAACAATGAAATTCCGCCATCGACAATAATTGTTTGGCCGCGAATCATGCTGGATTCATCTTTTAAAAGGAACATGACGGCATTAACCATATCGTCAATCTCGACCATTCTGCCTGCAGGAGTTTTCTCTCTCGCTTCAGCAAGCAGCTCCTCCCTGTTCGGGAAGTGTGTCAATGCTTCTGTATCAACTGCACCGCCGGAAACAGCATTGACAATGATATTTTTACGGGCAAGCTCAACAGCCAGGTAGCGAGTCAATGCTTCAAGTGCCGCTTTCGAAACACCTACCGTTGTGTAGTTCTCTAAATAACGAATCGAGCCTAACGAACTGATGCTGACGATTTTACCGCCTCCGTTCCTCTCCATCAGCTTTGCTGCTTCCTGGGCACAGAACAATAGCGCCTTGCTGTTGATATTCATTGTCCAGTCCCAATGTGATTCCTCGAGCTCCATCGCCGGCCTAAGCACACCGGATGCAGCATTATTCACAAAGACATCAAGCCTGCCGAACTCTTCATCAATCTGTTCGAACATCGCCTTAATCTTGCTCACATCGCCGACATTGGCTTTAACAACAAGCACCTTCCTGCCAAGGGCCTCTATTTCATCTGCTGTTTCTTGTGCGGCTTTTCTGCTGCGCGCATAATTGACGACAATGTCATAGCCTTCTTTTGCCAATCTAATTGCTGAAGCTTTACCGATTCCTCGGCTGCTGCCCGTAATCAATGCAACTTTCTGAGTCATAAAAAAATCCCTCTCTTTATTATATTTTTAGCTCTTATGTAAATAGCAGCAAAATGCTCCTGCTTAGCCACTCAATAAATGTGGGCGAGCTTTCGTTGTTTTGTTTCATTTTAGCTTTTTCAGGTATATATGACAATGTGGAAGAAATCATCCACTATCTGTTTGTTTGATAAAAACATCCGAACCTGAAAACAATAACCATAGGTTAAATTCACTTGAAAGGATGATACAAATGTATGTAGGCCGCGATATGACCGAATTGTCCATGATGTCAAAAACAGATTGGAAGGACAGTGAGCTTGCTTTCTTCCACCATTCCCTGCAGCAAATGGTTCCTTATTTAAATGTTGAAGGCCAATCAATCCATAGAGAAATCATTGAAGAAATTGAACGAAGAGGCGGTTTGAACCGCAATGAAGCTGATTATACACATGGCACAAAACAAAGCTATGATTAATGCCAAAGCATAACTCTTGAGCAAGACCAGACCCGTGATAAAAAAACAAAAAGGCTGATAACTCTATGGTTAGTCAGCCTTTTTGTATTCCAGATACTGCTTAAGCATCTTTTGGTATGGCACCGGGAAAGCAAATTCTTCGATTTCATTTTCAGAAACAAGCCTTAGTTGTGGCGTTTCCTTGATTTCCCCTGTAAAACCGACGCTGTACACTTGGATATTCCAGATTAAATGAGAAAAGACATGATCGATTTGTCCGAGAGACTCATGAACTTTAGGCGTTAATCCATATTGTTCTTCAAAATGCTCGGCAAGCTGATCACGCTGGCGCTGGAAATCTAAGCTCTGTTCAACAGTCGGAAACTCCCATAAGTTAGCAAGCAAACCCGTTTCCGGTCTTTTACGAATCAGGATTTTCCCTTCATCATTCGAAAAGATGCCTGCAGCCAGGTGCACATTTCTCTGTTTTTTCTTTTTGGTTTTCACCGGCAATTCAGTTTGGACACCTTCTTGAAAGGCCTGGCAATGCTCCCTGACTGGACATAGCAAGCATGATGGCGATGTTGGAGTGCAAATAAGAGCACCAAGCTCCATCAATGCCTGATTGAAGTAGGAGGGGTTTTCGTGAGAGATAAGCTCTCTTACCGCTTCTTCGAAAATTTTTCGCGAGGACGGTTTGGCGATATCATCCCAAATCTGCAAAATACGGGAAAATACTCTCATAACGTTTCCATCAACAGCTGGTTCTGGCAAACCGTAGGCGATGCTCAGGATGGCACCAGCCGTGTATGGGCCGACTCCCTTTAATGTAGAAATCTCCGAAGGTGAATCCGGAACTTTACCGCTATATTTTTCATGTACTTCCCTGACAGCGGTTTGTAAATTTCGTACCCGGGAATAATAACCAAGACCTTCCCAGGCCTTCAGTACCTTTTCTTCGTCAGCATTTGCCAGCGCCTCGACCGTTGGAAAATTATCCAAAAATCGATTAAAATATGGGATGACGGTATCTACTCTCGTTTGCTGAAGCATGATTTCAGATACCCATACTTTGTAAGGATCCTTATCTTTTCTCCACGGCAAATCACGCTGCTCACTTGCAAACCATCCTATCAAGTCATCCTGAAAGGATTTTATATCCATTTTATCTACACTTTTCTTGATGTCTGTTGCCACTTTTGTTCCTCCACGTGTTAAACATTCCGGAAATTTGGGAATATAATATTATCGTTTCTGCTTTATGGCCATGAAACCTATCCGTTCAAGCCCGCCAGGCACGAAGTCTTCAAGGCGGCCGAATACAGAATGGCTCCGGGTAAGCCGTAATTTTTTCATTGCATGATAATGTGCCTCAGTCGGTACATAGAATGATTCAATGAACATATTCCGTTGTTCCGACTGGCTGTATGAAAACATATTTGCCCCAAACTCAGGGAGCATATCTGAAATTTTATCGATAGCCTCCAGATATTGGCCAAGCAGACTTTGTTTTACCTCATACTGGATAATCATTTGAATCATGCTAGACAGCTCCTTTATGAAAAAATATTGGTCGTAAAGGGCAGACTGCTGAATATAGCCCTTTAAAAGTAAACTATAATTTCTGTTGTGACAAGAACTTTTAACTACCTATAACTTCATGAAACTAAAAAATCTTTTATAAGGAGGCGGTTAAATGGATACCGGTACCCACGTAGTAATGGGATTTGCCCTTGGCGGATTAGCAACGCTCGATCCCGCAGTCAGTGAAAGCACCGCCACTGCCAGCAGTGTCTTAATCGCGACACTTATCGGCTCACAAATTCCCGATATAGACACCGTATTGAAATTAAAGAATAATGCAGTTTATATACGTAACCACCGTGGAATAACCCATTCAATCCCCGCAGTGCTTCTTTGGCCGCTGCTGATTACAGGGGTTATATACGCTTTCCATCCGGAAGCAAATTTGCTGCATTTATGGATTTGGACATTTATCGCTGTATTCCTTCATGTTTTTGTCGACATATTTAACGCATATGGAACTCAGGCTTTAAGGCCTTTTTCGTCGAAATGGGTCGCTTTAGGAGTAATAAATACGTTTGATCCAATAATTTTTGGGATCCATGTTGTCGGATTATTTCTATGGGTCTTTGGTGCTCACCCTGGATACACTTTCCTGACAATTTACGCGATACTTGTTTTCTACTATTTATACCGGTTTCTTGTTAAACACCGGGTAAAACAAGCGGTTATCAAAATTGTTCCCGATGCCACTGACATCATCATCGCCCCTACAATGCGATTCAATCAATGGAGAGTGGCTGTGATGAACAAGCATCAATTCTTTGTCGGTCGTGCCCATAAAAGCCACGTGAGGATCCTGGATCAATTTAACCGTGTACCTGTTCCGGAAACACCAGTTCTTAAAGCGGCTAAAAAAGATAAAAATCTATCAGCCTTCCTGTCATTTTCGCCAGTTTACCGTTGGGAATGTGATGAATATGATGATTACTACGAAGTAAGATTCATCGACTTGCGCTATCGCAGCAATGGACACTATCCATTTGTTGCTGTCGTGAATCTTAGCAAGGAATTAGGAATTTTAAGCTCTTATACAGGCTGGATTTACAGTGAGGAGAAATTAAGGAAGAAGCTTGAATTCATTCCTGGAGAAGGGTGATAATTTAATAATAAAATCCCCGGCAGAGTGATAGTTTGCCGGGGATTTTTGTTTAAAGTATATTTTTTGGGGACGAATAGTTGGAACAATTCGCTGGAGGTTTTCTTCATTAGATTGTTCCACTATCCCCTATTGGGACATTGGGTTTGCCGTTTCTCATCCTCGTATTGTTCCAATGACCCCTATTGGAACATTGGATTGGCTTTTCTCATCCTTATGTTGTTCCAATGACCCTTATTGGAACATTGGGTGGCTGTTTTTAACCCTAGTGTTGTTCCAATGACCCTTATTGGAACATTGGATTGGCTTTTTTCATCCTTATGTTGTTCCAATGACCCTTATTGGAACATTGAATTGGCTTTTTTCATCCTTGTATTGTTCCAATGACCCTTATTGGAACATTGGATTGGCTT
>NZ_JBALSS010000011.1:15522-19643 GCF_036967045.1 Bacillus sp. JJ1609
GGATTGGCTTTTCTCATCCATCGAGTTGTTTCAATGACCCTTATTGGAACAACTCGATGGTGTTCTTAAAGCACATTAATGAGGTTTTGATTGATCTGCGTCCTGCTCCAATAAATGTTTATACTTAGGGTTCCTTGCAACAAATTCATGGAGCTGGGAACCGTAATGCTCAATCCACTGGCGGACAACCTTTTCAGTCATCTCACTCCCCATATAATTATGGCCGGCTTTGGCATAGGTTGCTTCGAAGTCGCCCCATAATAGTTCCACCCATGTCAATGCCTTTTCATATGTGATATCTCTGTTTTTTTCCAAAAGCAGCCTGGCTAAATGTTCATGATATTCATGCATGGTGCTCACCCTTTGCCAATTTTTATTATAGTTATGCAACGTTTATGTTTATCCAATACTATAGATGCGTGCAGCTTTTTGGCTTACACGTAATACTACCCGTCACGGAGGCCAATATGCGAAATAAAGAAACCAACTTCCCAAACCAAAACAACAACAAGCTCGAAGGTGAGCCAAGGGCAAAAGCAGAATATGCCTCAAAAAGGGCTGACGGCACCATCAATACTCATCCGCAGGAACGCATGTATGCTTCTTCACACCGTGAGGATGATACGACTGCAGCAATAAAGGACCATTAAAAGGTAAAACCAGGAGTTACTCCTGGTTTTGCTCCAATTTCACCAAAAGCGAAATGGGCAGCGCTTCTTCGTTTCCTTCACCACTTAAGCGTGCTCCCCAGGCAAACACTCCATTCATGTAATCAATCTTGAAGTATGAGCCTGGATCTCCCTCAATCTGATAAATTTCTCCAGGTTTGAAATCCTCTGGATTCAGCATATAGGATTTTGCCATGGCGATTTTACGTTCATATACGGCTAGCTCGCTCGCCATTCCCATTTGCTCGGCCTTTCTTGCCTTATCACGAAGGCTTGCGATTTCCTGGTTCAATTCATACTCTGTCATCTCACTGTAACGTTTATCTCTGCTCATATTTTTCACTCCTGGATTGTTCTTGCTTTTAACATTCGATTATTTGATATATAACTAAATTATAGCATGTTATCTTAAGGAGGCTACCATGAAAGCGATCATCATGACTGGAGCAGGCTCAGGCCTTGGAAGAGAACTCTCTCTGCTTTTGGCCAAGCAAAACTACCATTTGATTTTAACCGGAAGAACCGAAGACAAGCTAAAAGACGTTCAGGCTCAAATTGAGCAATCAGGGGGAAGTGCAACTACCCTTGAGCTTGATATCCGAAATCTGGAGGATGTAAAAGAGAAGGCACTACTCATTAGCAAGAAGCACGAACTCTACGGTCTCGTCAATAACGCTGGGGTCGGCTATTTTGGTCCTTTCTCTGAAATCTCCGACCAGGAAATCGAGGGAATGTTCCAGACCAATGTATTCGGAACGATCCAAATGACAAAAGCCATCCTTCCATATTTAGAATTGAACAAGGAAGGTATCGTACTGAACGTCGTGTCCACTGCCGGGCTGCGCGGAAAGAAGAACGAAGCTGTGTATTGCTCAAGCAAGTTTGCTGTTAGGGGCTTTACCGAAAGCATGCAGAAGGAATATGAAGGCACAGGAATCCGATTTGTCGCCGCTTATATGGGCGGAATGGATACTCCATTCTGGGAAGGCAGCGACCATGTAGCCGACACTTCCAGGTTCAGGTCAGCTGCAGAAGTGGCAGAAATGATTATCAACAGCCTGGATCAGGATGAAATTGTGATAGAATCAAAAAAATCATGACGCATGTCATGATTTTTTTACTCCTCATTTTCTTTCTCATCTATGAATTCATCGATTAATTCCATCGGGAATCCTTTCCGATATAAAGCCATTTTCATTTTTTGTCTATACTCACGAGCGGGAAGCTTCACATGTTTGTTATGGAGTTTTTCTCCCTGATATCGGAGCGCATCCATTTCACTGTCATCTTCTTTTTCCACTTCTGTTTGCTCTAATGCTGCACGAATGATCGGGAAGGCATACCCTTTCCTTTGCAGCATTTGTTCAATTTTCTGCTTCAAAATCCTCGAAGAATCCTTCTTATTTTTCAAGGCATATTTTTCACTGAGCTTAATAGCCTTTTCGAGCTGGTCATCGAATGAGACCTCATCCACTACTTTAGAAATGATATCTGGGCGTATTCCCTTTTCCTTTAATTCCTTTTTCATAACCTCTGCCCCTTTATCCGTTGTATTGATTTGCGTCCGGACATAGGCAAGGGCAAAATCCTCGTCATTTAAAAATTTCAAATCATGTAATTTGTGAATAGCTTCTTTTATGACAGGCTCTGCCACTTCTTTTTTCTTCAGATGGTCTTGCACTTCTGCTTCGGATCTCATCCGGTGTGCAAGATAGTTGATGGCCATATTATATGCCTTGCGGATATCATCCTGGAAAAGCATTTCTGTTACGCCAAAATCATCAAGCTCCATCCCTTTTTTTAATTGATATTTAATGAGAACATCTTCATCTACACTGAAAGCATATTCCTCACCGCGGCCACTGTCGGTAAAAATACTATAACGGTCTTTATTATGTTTCTGAACGGAGATTTTCGAAATAATTGGCATATGATTTCACCTCTCAAGAGCTTGTTTAGCAAGAATAATTTATTCCACCAATCCTCATACCTAACTTTAACACATTAAAAGAAGGTTTATCATGTGATAGGAAGTAATATATAAAAGTAGTGGAGCTTAAGGGGGAATAATAATGAAAATCGCGATTTCGGGAGGTACCGGTCTTGTCGGCAAAGCATTAAGCAGTGAATTGATTCGCAATGGCCATGAAGTGATTATTTTAACTCGGAGCAAAATAAATTCCAGTGCGAATCCTAAATTTGTTCAATGGCTCAATGACGGCGACCAGCCTGAGAAGGCGCTCGAAGGAATAGATGCAATCGTCAATCTTGCAGGCGCCACAATCAACAGCAGATGGACGGATGAATACAAACGTGAAATTCTTGAAAGCCGACTTCAGGCCACGTCTGAAATAAACCGGATAATAGGAAAATTAAAGCTGAAACCGGAAGTCCTTATTAATGCTAGTGCAGTCGGTTACTATGGAACCTCGCTTACTGCAGAGTTTTCTGAGATCTCTGCTGGAGGAGATGACTTTCTCGCTGAAACAGTAGCACGATGGGAAACTGAGGCTAACCAGGCGGGCATCTTAGGAGTACGGGTGGTACTCTGCCGATTCGGCGTTATTCTTGATAAAAAAGGCGGTGCCCTGCCCCGCATGGTTCTGCCCTATAAATTATTTGGCGGCGGAAAAATCGGGTCTGGCAAGCAGTGGTTATCATGGATCCATATCGAAGACGTAGTTGGCGGTATTTTGTTTGCGCTCGAAAATAAACAGCTAACTGGTCCTGTTAATTTCTCCGCACCTGAACCTGTTAAAATGGATCAATTCGGAAAGATTTTGGCTAAGGTTATCAACAGACCACATTGGATGCCGGTCCCTTCTGTTATCCTAAAACTGCTTCTCGGGGAAATGAGTATCCTCGTGCTGGAAGGTCAGCGTGTCCTGCCAGAAAAACTGCTCAGCGCTGGCTACGTATTCCGCTTCCCCTATTTCCAGGAAGCTTTAAAGGATATTTCCGGAAAATAAATTCGATTAAAACTTTTCAAGAAGGAGATACTGGTAAAGTAAATCATTTTGAAAGGGTGGGCAAAATGGAAAAAAAGAAAAAGGAAAAAACAAAAAGTACTTTATCAAGCATGCAGGAATTTACATACAGCCATGAATTCAAAAAGGCTGACAGGGCTGGCGGCTACACAGCTGGAAAGAGATATTAGGCATTAAGAATACACATATGGCAAATCCTAAAAGTACGGAAATAATTCATTTCCGTACTTTTTCAATTATGAAAGGGGTTTTTCGAATGGGACGTTCCAGAGGACAAAAATCTCGCGGCAAAAATAGTGCATCACTTCCACAGGTTCCTAAAAACATGAAATCAGATGGAATCGATGTTGAATTCAATCGTGAGCTTGCCGACCAGGCCGACCTTGAAGCATTGGCCCGCTCTAAAGCTGCTGATGGACGTGCGAAAAGAAAAATGAAATAACCCTGATAAGAAAAGCGCAAGCGC
>NZ_JBALSS010000011.1:19746-27097 GCF_036967045.1 Bacillus sp. JJ1609
GTGAATTTTATGCTTTCTTGTCAAAAAAGATACAAAAGCAGGATCCATTTAGGATCCTGCTTTTGATTTTAATGGAGAGGGGGAATGTTTCATCAGTTAGGAAGGAGGATTTATGTGAATAACTTCACTAACTTTCCTATAAGTTAAATATACTCCTCTTGACCATTTCAAACAATTGAGTTCACTAATTGTTCAATTTAATTATTTGTATCCCTTCACCGTTCCGACAAATTATCCACAAGACTGTGCATAATGTGAGTAATTTTGTGATTAGCAATATTTTTCAATACTTGGCGGCCTGTTTTTTATTTCAAGTGATTTTTTGTGGATAATGTGTATAACCCTGTGGAGTACTCAAAATTGCGCACTTTAGGCTGTTGATAAGTTTGAGGATAAAAATTTCAGGAATATACTTTCCCTTCCTTTTCACACAGTTACTATTGAATCTCCTTTTTCCAATTAAATTGTGAATAAATAATATCCAAAATTACACATAATAAGCCTAAAAAGAAAACGATTCACTTGGAGGGATTACAACATGGCAAGAAGAAATAAGATTCTTGTACCGGAAGCAAGACAGGCTTTGGATCAATTAAAAGCCCAGGTAGCCGGCACAATGGAACCGGAGAATGCCAAATTTGAAACGGCTAAAGAGGTTGGTGTCCCTTTAAACAAAGGGTATAACGGGAGCCTTACTACCCGCGAGGCTGGGAAAATCGGCGGCAAACTTGGCGGAAATATGGTTCGGGAGCTCGTAAGAATGGCTCAGCAAAACTTAAATAAAAAATAGACATGTCAATGCTGCCAATTTTATGACAGAAATCACAGTTGACAGCAGCTGGAAAATGATATATAATAAATAAGCTTCGCCAATAAAGAAGTAACTTGAGACACATCGATTAACAATGTAAACAATTAATGGCGTTCTGCTTTTATTTTTAGGTATCAACTTATTCACACTGGATCGGCTTCGGAGCCGTTAGGATGCAAGAGAGGTAGGGCTTGCGTCGTTTAGGTTTAAAAATGGTCAAGTGGAATTTTGTACCGCGGCACAGTTTATAATTGACGAATAATATACATCTTGTGGAGTAGCAAGTTACTCGAAAGCGAACCAGACCCGGTTCGCTTTTTCTATTACATAAAACAGCCTATTTGGATCAAAACCCAATAGGCTGTTTTTAAATAGTGTTATTTAAATCATTTTCATTATTAGAGAGTGTGTTATTGAACGAAGGCAATACTATCGTGACTTCAGTTCCTTCCCCTAACTCACTTTTATATGAGATAATCCCGCCCATCGCTTCAATGATTTTAATAGACACTGAAGTTCCAAGCCCTGTTCCTTTATCTTTCGTTGTGTAAAATAAGGTTCCCAGTCTGGCAATCTGCTCACTGTCCATTCCTTTTCCATTATCCGTAATCGTTATGTATGATTCATCCCCGATCGTTCTCTGATTGATCGATACTTCCCCACCTTCTTCTGTTGCTTCAATTGCATTTTTTATAATATTTACAAGTGCCTGCTTTAGCTGATTCCGGTCTGTCTTCACAAACACTTCCCATTCAAGTTTCACATTGATTTGGACATTCTCCTTTGCTGCAAAGGCTTCAAGGAGAAGCGACACCTCTGTTATGATTTTCGCCAGCTCGGCATCTTCTAGTTTTTCAAATTGAGGCTTGGCAAAATTTAGGTAATCATTGATGATGGCTTCTGCACGTCCGAGTTCCGTCAGCACGAGGCTGAGATAATAATAATTATCTCCTTTTTCTTGTTTATGCATCATCTGTAGAAATCCCTTAACGACCGTAAGCGGATTGCGAATTTCATGGGCGATCGATGCAGCAAGTTCGCCAAGGGTATTCAGCTTTTCAGCCCGCAATATTTCTTTTCTCATTAAATTTTTTTCGATTATAGATTCATCCAGTATGGCTGAAATCCAAACAGCGAAAACTTGAATCGCACCGAAAATAGCGACATTCATCATCAACTTATTTGTATTTACGGGAGCACCATTGGTAAAAACATGTATAACCAGTATTGAGAGCATCGCAAACGCAGGCCAGAATCCAACAAACACCGCTGTCCTTATTCTCGTCTTTGCTTCATGCTTCCAAAACTTTTTCATGAACATCACAGGGACTATTGCTGCGAAGAAGCCACTTGCATACCCAAGCAGTAGATCCCCACCTAAAAATGTCCTTGTGATCAGAAAAGTTACCAACACCATACCGCCGGCGAAATGACCTCCATATAAAAAGCCAAGCACTAATGGAACATACCGTAAATCCCAATAAAGTCCGCCTTCTTCATATGAAAACACCAGGCACAGAAATATAGAAATACTTTGAAGAATACCGTACAAATAAGGAGATTGTCCCGGATTTTTATTATCAGAAAGAATGCTATTAATAAAAATCGGCATGAGAATAATCAATAATTCAAGCAGCAGTTTCTCAGCAAGCATCTTATCTTCTCCATTCGAAGAGGGTGTTTTAAATAAAAATACGACAAACTTTTCACTAATCCTCTATTCCCCGGGAAATTTGTCGCATTTTATGCCAATGATTTCGCATGGATGATCGAAAAGAACCTATTAAAAAAGGAACCCCAAGGCTCCTTCTTTATAAGTTTATTAATGATTTCTTTTCCAACTGGCTTGTAAATAAGCCATGATAAAAACCTTTTTGTCCAAGCAGTTCCTTATGGCTGCCTTTTTCTATGATGTGCCCACTTTCAATTACAATAATTTGGTCTGCGTTCTTGATTGTATTCAATCTGTGGGCAATGATGAAGGTAGTCCTTCCCCTCATCAAATGCTGGAGTGCTTCCTGGATTTTCAGCTCGGTGATTGTATCGATGCTGCTCGTTGCCTCATCCAAAATTAAGATGGATGGATCAGCAAGGATCGCTCTTGCGATTGATAGCAGCTGTTTCTGACCCTGGCTGATCCCTGCATCGTCCTGCTTTAATTCAGTATCATATCCATTTGGCAGCCTTTTTATAAAAGAGTGTGCATTTGCTGCCTTGGCCGCCTTTTCAACTTCTTCGTCGCTGGCGTCCAATCTCCCGTATCGTATATTTTCCCTTATACTTCCTTGAAAAAGAAATGAATCCTGGAGGACAAAAGCCATTTGCTGACGAAGGCTTTCGCGTTTTATTTTTTTACTGTCGTGACCATCGATGAAAATTGCACCACTATCTGGCTCGTAAAAGCGAGAAATTAAATTTATGATTGTGGACTTCCCTGCCCCTGTTGGTCCCACTAATGCAATGCTGTCCCCCGGCTTTGCCTTGAAAGATAAGTTGGAAACAGTATCGCCACCCTTTTCATAAGAGAAGCTTACCTGTTTGAATTCCACTTTTCCTTTTATTTCTGGAAGATCAGCTGCTGCGTTCTCATCGATTGCTTCCTCATCTGTATCAAGGATATCAAACACCCTGTCAGCGCCAGCTACTGCTGACAGCAAGGTATTGAATTGGTTAGACAAATCATTCAGCGGCCTTGTAAACTGCCTTGCGTATTCAGTGAAAATGACAATGGTTCCGATCGAAACCATATCTTTCAAGGCAAAGTAGCCTCCGACGGCGGCCACGAGTGTAAAACTCAGGTTATTCAGCATATTCATCAATTTAGGAATGAACCCAGTAAACGTTTGTGCCCAATATCCTGATTGCTTTAATTCCTTATTTTTTATCCTGAATTCTTCAATAACCTTATTTTCCTGCGAAAAGGATTTAATGATCTTTTGGCCGGAAATCGTTTCTTCAATGTAGCCGTTCATTTCACCGAGCCTGCGCTGCTGCTCTTTATAAAGCTTGCCAGTCCGATTCGTAATCCATTTCATACCCCAGAACATGACAGGTACAATTACCATTGTAACAATCGTTAAGAGCGGGCTCAGCCAGATCATGACCACAAGAGTTCCGACTAATGTAAGCAAACTAGAGAAAATCTGGATTACAGATGAATTGAGCGTGGAGCTAACGTTTTCTATATCGTTTGTGACCCTGCTCATTAGCTCGCCATGCTGCCGTTTATTGAAAAAGTCTATCGGCAGTTTATGAAAATGTCTAAAAAGCTGCCTTCTCATTGTATAGACAGTCTTCTGTGCAATTCCAATCATCCAGTAGCTTTGCAGCCACAAGCTCAGAGAATGCAATACATATACAGCAGCGAGTCCAAATAACAGCCAGATGAACCCATCGGTTGTTTCTTTTGCCAGGTATTCATCAATGCCCCAGCCAATCAGAAATGGTCCAAGGAGGCCAAGGCCAGAGCTTGCGAGCACCATCAGAAGCACCAGCATAATTAAGCTTCGGTGATCTGCAAGATATGACCAGATCCTTTTAACGGTGGAGCCAAGACCTCTTGATTGCTGTCCTGCTTCTTCTTTCACATTACTTGATTGCTTTTTTAACACTCTGCCTTCACCTCCCCGAATTGGGATTCGTAAATTGCCCGATAAAGCTGGGAATGCTTAAGCAAATAGTCGTGGTCTCCAGCTGCGGTTAAGGTGCCGTCTTCAAGCAGCAGGATTTTATCCGCCTCTTTAGCCGTGCTGATCTTCTGAGTGATAACAATTGTCGTACATTTATATTTACTGATAGCGTCTAGCAGCTTCGCTTCTGTTTTTAGATCGAGTGCACTTGTGCTGTCATCCAGGAGCAGGATCTTTGGGTTTTTGATCAGTGCCCTGGCAATTGACAAACGTTGCTTCTGTCCGCCAGATAGATTTACTCCCTTTTGCCCTAAAAGTGTTTCGTACTTATTAGGAAGCTTTTCGATCGTTTCATGAATTTGGGCATTGCTTGCAGCCTCGGCCATTTCATCTTGTGTAGCATCCTCTTTTCCCCATGCAAGGTTTTCCTTAATCGAGCCAGTGAACAATAGCGCTTCCTGCGGCACATAACCGATTTGCTCCCTGAGGCTCTTAAGCTTCAATTCTTTTATATTTTTTCCATCAATCCTGACTTCTCCCTCCGTTACATCGTACAGGCGAGGAATAAGCTGGAACATTGCAGTTTTCCCAGCTCCTGTGGCACCTAGCACTGCCACAGTTTCACCTGATTCAATAGAAAACGTTAGATTTTGCAAGATAGGTATATTCGTATTTGGAAACTGGAACGACACATTTCTAAATTCAATTTTCCCATTTGTAATTTCATTTTCAACGCGGCTATCAGCACTGTCCTGTAAATCAATTTCTTCATTCAACACTTCCTCAACACGCTCAGCAGATGCTTTTGAACGAGATAAAACCATGATGATCCAAGAGAACATCGAAAAGGCAGTTGTAATTCTGGCGGCGTAGTTCACGATTGCGACTATCTCACCTACAGATACGGTTCCGTTCTGTACCTCTATTTTTCCGAACCAAAGCACCGCTATGATACTCATATTCATGAAAAGCAGCAGGATCGGAATCGTGGCTTCTGTTACTCTTAGCGCAAAAACCGTTTTGTCCCTGAGATTATTGTTTGCCATTTCAAACCTGGTGCCCTCATAGTCACCTCTGTCGAAAGCCTTTATCAGCCTCATACCAACAAGGTTTTCTCTCATGACACTATTCACCTTATCAAGGCGCTTCTGTACATGTTTAAATAATCCACCTGCCTTTATCATAATCCAGATGAGAAAAACTAACAGCGGCGGCATAATGACAGCAAAAGCGAGAGCTAATTTTACATTGACAAGCATAGCCATGACAATTCCGCCAATAACCATAAGCGGGGCACGCATTGCAATCCGCAGGCTCATGAATACTGTATTTTGCAGCTGTGTGACATCGTTCGTTATTCTCGTGATTAAAGAAGATGCTGGAAAACGGCTGAAATTTGTGAAAGAAAAAGACTGGACCTTGCCAAAGAGCTTCTCCCTCAAATCAAATCCAAAGCTCTGGCCAGCATGAGCTGCGATAAATGAATTTGTAATGCCCGAGGCAAAAGCCAGCAGTGAAAGACCGAGCATGCCCCCTCCGTATTTAATAATCGTGTCCAAATCCTTCTCAACGATTCCTTCATCAATAATTTTCGCCATCAGCAACGGCTGCCATAGCTCGACCGTTAACTCTACGAGCATTAAACTAAGTGCTGCGACAATAGGAATGCGGTATGGTTTTATAAATGAAAAAACATTCATGAAGTAAAGCCCTCCAGTAGAAAAAACCTTAAATTATTTCGGTCATCGAATTTTTATATCTTTTATCATACCTTGTTTGGGTAATTTTTTGAATTGAAAGATAAAAAAACCGGCCCTTTTTTCAGGACCGGATTGTTCAACCTTTTCTGTAAAGAAAATATGAATACAGGTAGGGAGTGATTATGGTAATAGCTATAACTGCGATAAAGACGGCTTCCTTCCAAAAGGCAGGTGCAAAAGTGGTAGCGATCATTATGAGACCACCGAAAAAGAAAATTTTTGAGGCAGCTCTGTGTGTCTTTTTCCAGACTTCATCACTGCTCAATGTCCAGGGATTACGGATGCCTATGAAAAAGTTGGACCTAACCTGGGGCATGTAATTCCCTAAGACCATAAAGATAATGCCGACGACAAGTGGGCCCATGGTTGCGATTGGCACATCATAACCCACTGCATTTAAAATGACAAATAGATTGATAATAAAAAAGACACCGAGAAGTACATTCATCATGATGTTATAACTCTTCGAAAAGTATTGGTAATTTGATTTACGCGGGTCTACTTTTGGCAGAAAAGCCATTGAGACATAAACCAGCACCATGATCCCGAGAGTGGAAAACATTGCGTTCATTCTAGCAGCAAAACCATCTGCTTCACCATTTAGATTCCAATGGATTGGAACCTGGTCCGGGAGCTTAGGGTAGGCGATGATCCATGCCAGGATCAGCAAACCAATCAACGTTAAAGGTAAAAAATGCTTTCTCATATTATTGATCCCCCTTTTTATCGGTAAAACTGAATGCCCAACTGATTAACTCCTGAAAAACCGTAATATTTAGAGAATAAATGATAAACTGACCCTGCTTTTCATCATGGATCAGCCCTGCGTGCTTAAGCAATTTCAAATGCTGGGAAATGCTTGGTTTTGAAATATTAAAATGATCGGCAATTTCTCCTGCTGTCATATCTCTTTCCTTTAAAAGGTCAAGAATCTTCCTTCTTGTTGGGTCTGATAGAGCTTTGAATGCCTCATTCAAAGTATGAAGCCTCCTTATATAATGCTTAGTTTAGATATTTAGTTATTTAACTAAATAATAAAATAATTACCTTAAAATTACAACCATTTTATTGAAAATATAGTAAATTTTTATCCGAATAGCTCTGTTAAACAAGGCTGTTGATTTTCGTTCCAGGCGCTTCGCTTTCCGCGG
>NZ_JBALSS010000011.1:27229-34544 GCF_036967045.1 Bacillus sp. JJ1609
CACGATGGAAATGCGTTAGCATTTTCGGAGGAGTCTACGCGCCTTTCACTACAATCAACAGGGTTTAAAAATCATCATTCAGCTTAAACAGAGCCATCCAAATAAAAAAACCTGAAGCAAAGCTCCAGGTTTTCATATTAAATACATTCATTTTCCACGGTGTGTATCAGCTTTTTCAATAACTCAACCGAATTGTCTAGAGAGAGAGAATAATACCGCTGTGTGCCTTTTTGTTCGATCGCCACAATATTTTGTTCACGTAGTATTTTTAAATGATGGGAAATGGCCGGCCGCGATAAAGTTGAATGCTCTGCTATGTGGTTAACACTTAAGCTCTCGTGTTCAGCCAAAAGCAATATGATATCCTGCCTGGCTGGATCACTTAATGCAGTAAAGAGCGGTATGCACGAACGAAAAACATCGATTGCTTGTTCCCCCATTGAACGATCTCCTTTATTCTTCTTTTTCCAATATTAAAACGCAGTTATGCCTCTTTCGCAACATATTTGGCTATTTTAGCTGCTAAGCTTCTTGGGAGGAATTTTGCGGCATACGCACCTAGTTTGTTCGTGCTGCCAGTTATGACTACCCGCTTTCCAGATAAAAGTGCTCGATATCCTTCTTCAGCAACTTCTTGTGATGACATTGCGCCGCGGAACATTTTTGTTTTTTCAACATTGGCAACGGAAGCAAAATTCGTCTTTGTGGCTCCCGGGCAAAGCGTGGTTACTGTTACACTCGTATCAGTCAGCTCTTCAGCCAATGCTTCTGAAAATGACAGAACGAACGCTTTCGTTGCATAGTAAACCGCCATTAAAGGGCCGGGCTGGAAAGCCGCAGTACTGGCAACATTAAGAATTCTCGCTGCATTAGAACTATTTTTCATTTCAGGTAAAAAGTAATATGTCAATTCAGTAAGTGCGGCGATATTTAATTGGATCATTTCCGATTGTTTGCTAATGTGCAGATCCTCAAATTTACCCATTAACCCAAAACCTGCATTATTCACTAATGTATCAATCGTGATACCAGCAGCTTTAACTTCCTCAAAAACCTCTTTGGCTGCATATTGCTTGCTTAAGTCTTTTTCAATAACAGTAACTTTTGTATTTGAGTAATGGCTCTTTATCTCTTCCATTTTCAATTTATTCCGTGCTACCAGCACTAAATCATACCCATCGGCAGCAAACATCTTTACAAATTCATATCCTAAACCGCTTGTCGCTCCAGTGATCAAAACTGTTTTATTCATATTAAAATACCTCCAGATTTATATCTAATGTTTAATTGTTTAAATGTTTAAGTGTTTAAACATATAATATATTAATTGTACTTTACCTGCAAGTTTTAAATTTTGACTAAAGAACAATGTTATTAGAAAAACAATCAGGATAGGCGCGAATGGAATTTATTTTGAACATTCATTGATGGTTAGCGAAGAATTAGCATTTTCGTTTGTGAATTGGGTAAGATCTTATTCCCATTCGCCTCACAAGAGCACATAAAAAACCGGCCGCAAAATGCGGCCGGCCATTAATGATTAAGATTTCTGTGCTAAGTGGTCTTTTAACTGGTCGCGCAGGGCCCGTTTCAGGAACTTACCTACTGAAGTCTTCGGGATTTCCTCCATAAAGACGACATCATCTGGCAGCCACCACTTGGCAAATTGCGGTGTGATGAAATCGAGCAGCTCTTGCTTATCGACTTGATCCTTATACTGTTCCTTCAAGACGACGCAGGCAATAGGGCGTTCCTGCCACTGCGGATGCGGCACGGCAACGACGCTTGCTTCGAACACAGCTTCATGTGCCATCAAGGCATTCTCTAGATCAACAGAGGAGATCCATTCTCCGCCACTCTTGATCAGGTCTTTGGTGCGGTCGACCAGCTTGATGACACCTTCTTCATCAATGGTTGCTACGTCCCCAGTGTACAGCCAGCCGTCTCTGAACGCGTCATCAGAACGCTCATCCTTGTAATATTCATCAGCAATCCATGGTCCGCGAAGCAGGAGTTCACCCATTTCCTCGCCGTCCCATTTGACTTCTCCATTACCGCCGATTACTTTCATTTCCAGGCCTGGCACAAGGAGACCTTGCTTCGAGCGGATGTCGAGGATTTCATCCTCGTCCAAGCCGACCTGATAGCTTTTAAGGCGTGATACAGTCGCAAGCGGAGTCGTCTCCGTCATGCCATATGCGTGAAGGAACGGAATTTTATATTTCGTTTCGAAGGCTTTGATCATTCCTCGTGGCGCTGCTGAACCGCCGCAGACGATGGATCGTAACGAAGAAGTATCATAGCTTCCATTTTCGAGTTCGTTCAGCAAGCCGAGCCAAATGGTCGGTACACCAGCAGTAAAAGTAACTTTCTCCTGTTCGATCAGCTCTGCCAGCAGCTTTGGTGTGAACAGCGGCCCAGGCAGTACCTGTGTCGAGCCGAACCAGGTCGCAGCGAACGGCAGCCCCCATGCATTTGCATGAAACATCGGCACAACTGGAAGGACTACATCCGTTTCCGAAAGCGCCGCGGTATCCGCCAATCCAAATGCGAAGCTGTGCAGGACGATTCCTCTGTGAGAGTATACTACTCCCTTTGGATTCCCTGTCGTTGCCGAGGTATAGCACATTCCGGCCGGGTCATTTTCATCGAGATCCTTCTCGAATTCGAAATTCGGGCTGGCTTCACGGAGTAAGGCTTCGTATGAATAGACTGGATCAAGCGTTGTTTCTGGAAGCTCATCCTTATCCGTCATGATGATATAGGCCTCTACGGTTTTAAATTGCTCCTTGCTTCGCTCAATCAGCGGCAGCAAATCCTCATCTATTAATAAAACCTTGTCTTCTGCATGATTGATAATATAAGAGACATGTTCCTGAGACAGGCGGATGTTGATTGTATGCAGCACAGCACCCATCCCCGGCGCAGCGAAGTAGACTTCTAGATGGCGGTGATGATTCCAGGCAAACGTTCCGACCCTATCTCCTTTGCTAACCCCAAGCTTTTCAAGGGCACTGGCAAGTCTGCGGGTGCGCTCGCCTATTTCCTTGTAAGTAAACCGATGGATTCCCGATAAGGTCCGTGAAACTACCTGTTTTTTAGGGAAAAACTTCTCTGCTCTTTCCAATAGTGACCCTACTGTCAGTGGAACATTCATCATACCGACATTTCCCCTTCCGCTTCTCGAAAAATATTAATTTTATAAGATACCCTTAGTCTGCCAATCTCTTATTTGCTGTTCAGTCACTCCAAGTGATTCCCTTAAAATATCTTCAGTCTGTTCTCCTATTTGCGGCGGGGCTGCTGCAGCCAAATTTTTGTCTGCATACATTTTAATTTGTCCCTCAGCGGAGACAAAGTCCTTTTCTTTAAAATAAGGATACTTCGCAAGCTCCCCTGCCTCCAAAACAGGGGCAAGGCAGCAGTCCACCTTCATCCCAAATTCTGACCACTCTGCAAGGGATTTGCTTTTAAACAAATCATCTAGTTCCCGGTATGTTGGATTGGTTTCATCCGGTTTTGAATAATGAGCAGGCAGCCAATCTTCCCTTCCAACAGCCTGGCAAAAATTGTTCCAGAACTTAGGTTCCAGTGCGCCGAGACTAACATATCGGCCATCTTTCGTTTCATACAGCATATATCCGATTACCGTTCCGTTCAGCACAGAAACGCCATTTTGGTATCCCGTTTCTCTTTCAATTAAAACATGGTTCGCCATCAAGGATGCCATGCTGTCAGTAATCGAAATGCAATGATAGCTCCCCTCTCCTGTTGATCCGCGGGCCACCAGACCAGCGAGGATCCGCTCGCTGGCTGCCATGCCGCCAATATAGTCGGCAATTGTATTCGTTGGATGCACCGGCTTCCCACTGCTATCCTTCAGCTGGGCAAGGGCACCGCTAAGACTCATGTAATTTAAGTCATGGCTGCCAAGGTGCGACATCGGGCCACTGTTTCCATAGCCGGTAATCGAGCAATAGACAATGCCGGGATTTATATAGCTTACCGTCTCATATCCGAGTCCGAGCTTTTCCATAACACCAGGGCGGAAACTCTCAACGACCGCATCTGCATCTGCAAGGAGACCAAGTGCTATTTGCCTTCCTTCTCCATGCTTCAAATTGATCACAATGCTTTTTTTTCGCCGGTTGTGAGCAGTAAATACGTAACCGTTACCTGTATTCCTGGCAGGATCTCCTTCAGGGGCTTCCACCTTTATGACTTCTGCTCCTAATTCAGCCAGCCTCATCGTCGCAAAAGGTCCAGGTATATAATTAGTGAAGTCGATAATTTTAATGCCATTCAGCATGGTGCAAAATCCTTTCTTTTACGCTGACTGTTAATTAAAAAACAGCTCTTCCATTTGCTTGCGGAGCATGAACTTCTGGATTTTCCCGCTCGCATTACGCGGCAACGCATCAACGAATATATATTTACGAGGGCGTTTGTAATTTGCCAGGCTATCGCTATTCTTGCACCATTCGTCAAGCTGCTCTTCCGTGACCTGAGGATCTTTTTTTACAACAAAGGCAGTGACGCTTTCACCCCAGCGGTCATCCGGCTGGCCTACAATTGCTACGTCAAGAACTCCTTCATGTGCATGCAGGACATCCTCAACCTCACGCGGATAAATGTTTTCGCCTCCGCTTATGATCATGTCATCTACCCGATCCTTAACCCACAGATAGCCTTCTTCATCCAAATAACCGATATCGCCTGAATGGTACCAGCCTTTGTACATCGCTTTTTCAGAAGCTTCTTCTCGGTTAAAATAGCCTGACATCAAGCAAGGTCCCTGAACGATGATTTCACCGCTTTCTCCTGGAGGCAGGATGTCATCAGGATCAGAAGGACCATCCTCATTCGGCCTGACAATCCTGATTTCATGGTTTAAACACGCCTGGCCTGCTGCACCTGCCTTTGTAAGCTGGTCGTCTTCAGAAAGGAAGGTAATTGCAGGTCCCATTTCTGTCATTCCATATGCCTGAACTAACTTAATTCCTAGTTTGTCATGGCAAGCATGGACAAGCGATGGCGCCATCGGGGCAGCACCATAAAGTCCAAGTTTCAGGCTTTCGATATTATAGTCCTCCAAATTCTCCTGTAAAAGCATATTCCACATCGTTGGCGCAGCAAAGAACTTAGTTACTTTCTCTGAATCAATTAATTCAAGCACTTTTTTTGGTGCAAATTGATGGAGGATCACATTGCTCCCTCCAACATGTACACGCGGCAGGAACGCGCAGTGAAGCTCTGCGCAGTGGAACATCGGCGCAGTCACAAGGCCAACATCCTTCGCTCCCAGTTTTGTTGAACCAATAACAAGAAGGCTTTGCTCCACCATATTCCGGTGCTTGTGCATGACCCCCTTTGGCCTGCCCGTCGTACCGCTTGTGTACATGATTGCATACAAATCATTTTCATTAATATCCATGTGAACAGGCTTAGGTTCTACTGCTTGAACTTTTTCATGGTAGCTTGCTGCATACTCAGGCGTTTCATCATCTATGAACCAGAAAGCAATATGCGGGAAGCGGTTTTCAATTGAAGCAATAACCGGTTCCACAGCTTTTTCAAAAAGAACCACCTTTGGAGCGGCATCGTTCAGAATGAAAGCAACCTCCTCGCCCATCAGCCGGAAATTGATTGGATTAAAGACAGCTCCGATTTTGGCACAGGCAAAGAAGGCTGTACCCAGCTCCTCTGTATTGAAAAGGAAGGTGGATACTCGATCACCTTTTTTAACCCCTTCATTTAAAAGGGCATTTGCAAGCCGGTTCACCTCATCGTTCCATTGACTATAAGTAAAGCGGACATTTTTGCGTGCATCATAGAGGGCTTCCTTGTTCGGGAATTTCATTACGGTCAGGTCAAAAATTTTGCCGATCGTCGTGCTCATTTTCATTCCTCCTGGTAAATGTCGTTTTATGCTTTACTGTGTGTATCTTCCGGATGTATGTTGCCAATTAAACCTGTTCAAATTCAACAATGGATTCACACCATCACCTTCGAAACCTTAAAAGCTACCGACTTAATCCAAACGTTCAATAATCGTCGCATTCGCCATTCCATGACCTTCACACATTGTCTGCAGCCCATAGCGGCCACCGGTTCTCTCAAGTTCATGCATCATGGAAATCATCAAGCGCGCTCCGCTTGCCCCTAGTGGATGGCCCAGGGCAATCGCGCCGCCATTTGGATTCAGCTTTCCAGGATCAGCACCCATTTCTTTCAGCCATGCCATCGGAACTGGAGCAAATGCTTCATTCACTTCAAACACATCAATATCCTCAAGCTTCAGGCCTGCTTTTTGGAGCACTTTTTCCGTAGCAGGAATTGGGCCTGTCAGCATCAAGGTCGGGTCAGAACCGACAACCACTCTTGTATGTACCTTGAAGCGCGGTTTCAATCCCAGCTCCTCTGCCTTTTCACGGCTCATCAGCAGGAGTACAGCAGCACCGTCACTAATCTGGCTGGAATTCCCTGCATGGATGACACCATCTTCTTTGAAAACTGTCTTCAAGTTTCCGAGAACATCGGATGTCGTGCCTTCACGTGGGCCGGAATCCTCGGTCATCAAGATTTTTTCACCATTCTCAAGTGTGACTTCGAGAGGCATGATTTCTTTTTTAAAATAACCTTCAGCCTGTGCCTTCAGAGCCCGTCTGTGGCTTTCAGCCGAGAACTCGTCAAGCTCTGTACGTGTAAACCCATATTTCTCAGCGATTCTTTCTGCAGACAGTCCCTGATGGATAACTTCATAGCGCTCCTTCAGCTTCGGGCTGAAAGGAACCGCATCTTGATAATTCGATCCCATTGGCACTCTCGACATATTCTCTACACCGCCGGCAATGACGACATCCATATCACCGGCCAGGATTGCCTGTGCTGCAAAGTGGACAGCCTGCTGGCTTGAACCGCATTGACGGTCTATAGTCGTTCCCGGAACCTCAATTGGGAAGCCAGCAATCAAGGCTGCCACCCTTGCAATGTCGCCAGCCTGCTCGCCTGCCTGTGTCACGCAGCCAAGAATTACATCTTCAACGAGGGAAGCATCAATGCCAGCCCGTTTGACAACCTCCTTCAGCACTTCTGCAGCAAGGTCATCCGGGCGAATATCCTTAAGTAATCCTTTTCTTCTGCCAACCGGTGTTCTTACACCTTCTACTATCACAACTTCACGCATATATGAATCTTCCTTTCTGTTAATCGACATGTGTTTGTTTTTTAAGTTTTGGGTAATTAGATGATTTCAATGAACCTAATTGGAACATCCCCGAGACGGTTTTGGCTCTGGCAGTGTTCCAATGGACCC
>NZ_JBALSS010000011.1:34622-45425 GCF_036967045.1 Bacillus sp. JJ1609
CCTATTGGAACATCCCTGAGACGGTTTTCGCTCTCACAGTGTTTCCAATGGACCCTATTGGAACATCCCTGAGACGGTTTTGGCTCTCTCAGTGTTCCAATGGACCCCTTTGATAACAACTCAAGTGGAATTTTACTCTCTAGAATTGTCTTTATGAGCCCTTTGAAAACAATTCATTTTCGTTTTGGTCTCGAATTGTTTTAATGTTCCATTTATAAATACTGGCCCTATAACCCCAAATTCTTCGCAATGATCGTCTTCATGATTTCATTCGTTCCTGCGTAAATGCTTGAGACTGGTATATCGCGGAATCTTCTGGCAATCTCGTATTCTTCCATATAGCCGTAGCCGCCATGGAGCTGCATGCATTCTGCGGCGATTTTTCGGGCGCTGTCGGTCAGCTTCCATTTTGCCATCGACACCTTCGTTACAACATCCTTTCCCTCGATATGCTCGGCGATCAGTTGATCAAGGTATGCCCTGCCCATTTCAATTTCGGTCGCCATCTCAACGATTTTAAATTGCGTGTTTTGGAATTTGCTTACCGGCTTGCCGAAGGCTTCGCGACTTTTCACGTAATCAATCGTCTGCTTCAGCATCACCTCTGAAGCTGTCTGTGCGGCAATTGCCACAAGAAGGCGCTCCTGTTGAAGTTTTTCCATCAAGTAAATGAAGCCTTTGCCCTCTTCACCAAGCAGGTTTTCCTTTGGCACTCTGCAGTCTTCAAAAATAAGTTCCGCTGTGTCCTGGCAGTGAAGCCCAACCTTATTGAGCTTTCTTCCCCTTGAAAAACCCGCCATATCTCGTTCGACAACGAGGAGGCTGACACCCTTATGCTTCGGTTTCGCTTTCGGATCTGTTTTACAGGCGACAACAATGAGATCTGACTGGATTCCATTTGTTATAAATGTTTTTTGGCCGTTTAAAATGTAGTGGTCGCCATCAAGAATAGCAATTGTCTGGATGTTCGCCAGATCCGAACCTGTACCAGGCTCAGTCATCGCGATTGCTGTAATGATTTCCCCTGTCGTGCATTTCGGCAGCCAGCGTTTCTTTTGTTCTTCCGTGCCGAAAGCGGTGATATACGGAACAACGATGTCATTATGGAGTCCCACTCCAACAAGCCCGGAGCCCACCCGCTCCAGCTCTTCATTGATGACTACCGCGAATCCCCAGTCAACCTCACTTCCGCCATATTCCTCATCAATATCTGGGCAAAGATATCCCTGTTCCCCCATCTTCGTCCAAAAGGAGCGCGGAATCATCCTGTCCTCTTCCCACTGATCGTAAAACGGGTAAGCTTCCTTTTCTAAAAACTTCCTTAGTGACCTGCGAAAGATTTCGTGGTCATCCGTTAAATAAGGGTGCTTCATTCTATATCTCTCCCCTTTAGTTAATTTGCTACTGAGTTACTTCATTCAATTTATGGCGCAGTTGGTATTTTAGTATTTTTCCAGAAGCATTCCTTGGCAGTGCTTCCTCAATAAATATCCTTCTAGGAACCTTGTAGCCTGCAAGTTTTTGACGACAAAAAGTTTTTAATTCTTGTTCATCTACAACTGCACCCTGTTTCGGCACGATTACTGCACACACTGCTTCTCCCCAAACCTCATCCGGGAGCCCAATGATTGCTGCCTCCAAAACGGCAGGGTGTTCATAGAGCACTTCCTCAACCTCGATTGAATACACATTTTCTCCGCCGGAAATAATCATGTCTTTTTTTCGGTCGACAAGCGTTATGAAGCCTTCTTCATCAATCGTTGCGAGATCTCCCGTATATAGCCAGCCATCTTTGATTGTTTTTGCCGTCTCCTCCGGCTTCTTGTAATATTCCTTCATGATTGATTCGCCCTTGATGATGAATTCACCGACTGCACCATGCTTGATATCCTTGCCTTCTTCATTGACGACTCTGGCTTCAGTTAGGAATGCTGCCTTGCCGCCTTTTCCGAAATGATTTTTATGTCCTTCGGGATTCAGCAGGATTCCGCCTGGCCCAGCTTCGGTTAAGCCACAAAGGTTATAAAACTGGTCTGTACGGAACAACTCGATGCTTTTTCGTACTAGCTCAGGTGCCATCGGTGCAGCGCCATATCCGCATCTTTTTATCGAAGAAAGGTCATAATCGGCGGCATTAGGCACCTGCAGCAAAAAGTTATACATTGCCGGGACTCCAAAGAAGTGCGTGATCTTATTCTCTTGAATTGCCTCTAGCGTTTTCACCGGATGGAAATCACGATGGATAATATGCGTTGCCCCAAGTACTACTCCTGAAATGAGGAACAGGTTAAGCTGTGCTGAATGGAACAGCGGTGCGATATGAAGGATTCGCTCCTCCTGGTTGATGCCCATGCTGATCATCATCGTCAATCCCACATTGAAGACTCGTTTATGGTCAAATAGGGCCCCTTTCGGTTTTCCGGTTGTACCTGAAGTATATAAAATTTCCAGGTCATCATCGTCACTGACCTCGATTGGCGGATTTTCCGAACTGACAGCCAATACTCCCTCATATGAGTGATGACCTACTGTGGTTGGAGTTCCGGTCGTGATGACATGGGCGACGCACGTTCCTTCTCTTGCTGAAGTGATTGTGTCCTCGAAATCGTCGTCACAGATGACAAGAACCGTTCCAGACTGATCGAGAATATAATGGACCTCTGATGACGTCAGGCGGAAATTTACTGGTACGATTACCGCGCCTATTTTAGCTGCTGCAAAAAAAGCAAACACAAACTTGTCAGAGTTCTTCATCATTAAAGCAACCTTTTCGCCTTTGCGAATCCCCAGTCCAATCAGCCCGTGTGCCAGTTTATTTACTTCTTCATTAAACTGTTTGTACGTAAAACCTCTGCCCTCACATTCGATTGCAAGCTTTTCAGGAGTTTTCCTTGCATTTTGCGCTAAATATGACCCGATATCCATACACGATTTCCCCCTAGATAAAATTGGCGTATAAATTGAAAGCGTATCCAATTTTATATATGCAATAATTATGCCAATTTTCCAAAAATAATAAAAGCATTGATATCAGGGATCGAAATAACAAACGTTATTGCAAGGTGTCCAGAAAATGGACACCTTATTCTGGACAGTTCAATTACTATTTACGGTACGTCTTGTTCTGGTCGCTCTTTTTCCAAATATGATAAACAGTCCAAAAGGTCAAAGGTACAATTAAAATGATATACGGCCTGAAAAAGGAGGGTAAAAAGAAGATTAATATTAAGCCTACTATTATAAACGGCGGCATCAGTGAGTGATATTTTTTATCCCATTGCACTTAAAATCCCCCTAAACTGACAGCTGGTATTTTTTTATTTTTTCATACAGTCCTGACCGGCTGATCCCGAGCAGCCTGGCAGCTTGTGCTTTGTTGCCGTTTGCCTGGGTTAACGCCTTTTTGATGGCACCAAGTTCCGCGTCTTCGGCAAGTCTTACCCTTGGCAAAGCTGGTTCGGCAACTTGAGAAATTAAGTAGTCAGGAAGATCCTCCGCCTGAATTTTACCATGCTCAGCAAAGGTCATAGCCCTCTCAAGCACATTTCTAAGCTCGCGGACATTTCCCGGCCATTTGTAATGAAGCAGCGCCTGCATAGCGTGTGATGAGATTCCGGTTAAGCTTGTGCCAAGCATTGAATTCAATTCCTTCATTAAACTGATGGTCAAATGCTCCACATCATGGACACGTTCCCGCAACGGCGGGATATTCAAGGAGATGACGTTCAGCCTGTAGTATAAGTCCTCCCGAAATTCTCCTGCTCTCACCATTTCCTCCAGGTTCCGATTCGTCGCCGCAATGATCCTCACATCCACTTTTATGCGGGCATTCCCGCCGACACGGTAAAATTCGCGCTCCTGCAGGACTCTTAATAATTTCGCCTGGAGAGCCAGTGACATGTCGCCAATTTCATCAAGAAACAATGTGCCGCCGTTGGCAAGATCGAACTTCCCGATTTTGCCGCGCTGCTTCGCCCCTGTAAAAGCACCTTCTTCGTATCCGAAAAATTCGGATTCAAGCAAATCCTCTGGAATCGCTGCACAGTTCACGACGACAAACTTGCCATCACTTCTGGCACTGCTATTATGGATGGCATGCGCGAACAATTCCTTGCCTGTCCCGCTCTCTCCTCTGATCAGTACGGTTGACCTGCCTTTCGCTGCTTTAGCGGCACTTTTCTTCAATTTTTCCATATAAGGGTCTTCACTGAAAATATGGTCCCAAGTGAATCTTGCTGATTCCGATTTTTGCAGCTGCTGATGGTAAAAGCTTGCCTTGCTTTCGGCCTTTTGCAGCCTTTTGAACAGCTCGCTCACTTCATTTAACTGGCGGAACATCACCTTTCCAATCGCGCCGATGACCCGCCCATCCTTCTTGATCGGGATTCGATGGACGATATATTTAATGCCATTCAATTCATTAAAATCACTGACTTCCGCTGTTTCTGTTTTGAACACATTGCCAAGCTTGAGTTGAGGCAGCACTTTGTCGACAGCCTGGTTTAAAACATCTATTTTTTCAAGGTTGAAAAGTTCAAGCAGTGGCGGGCTTACCATCGTGATCATATTCCGTTCATCTGTCATGAGGATTCCATCGTAGGCATGCTCTAATGTCGTCTCAATGGTCAGCTTCAATTTCTTGACTGTTTGAAGCTCTTCAGCCATTACTTCAATTTCGGAAATATCCTGGAATAAAACGATTTTTCCTTGCCGGTGGTTAACCGTCTCATATGCTGAAATATGCATAATAGATTTATATTTTTCATAATGATGGTGAACATTGTTTTCAATGGGCAGACCTGGGAACATGTCTTCAAGGCACTGAGATTGAATCGACTCTACTGGACGGCCGCAAATTTTCGAAAGAGCTTCATTGGCATAGATGATTCGCAAGTTTTCGTCGGTCATCAACACACCCATATTGGAATGCTTTAAAATCGTTTCCAGCTGCTCCTTCAATGTGTTTGCGGATTTCAGCAGCGACTGTACCATTTCCGTTTTGGTGAGCAATCCGATTACCTTATTATTCTCATCAAGTACAACCCCTGTACCAACTCGGCTCGTTTTTACAATTTGTTCAATTTGATGATAGGGAGTATCGATCCGAATTGAGCGAGCGTCCTTTTTTATGTATTCTTTTATCTGTGCCTCAAGAGGATTTCCGTCCAGAATCATTTGATACAGCCCGCTCCGCGTAAAAATACCCTGCAGGTTCCGATGATTGTCTGTAACAGGCAGCAGGTTCCATTTCTTCTGTTTGATGATTTCAATTGCCTCTCCCAATGTGGTTTTTTCCGTAATCGTACAATCAACCGGAGTTACAATATCCCTGAATTCAATCATCTATTTATCCCCACCTTTAAAGCTGGCTTTTTCATTTAAATTTCTGAAAATTCAATCTGATATATTCATTATAAAGGTTACGTATTGCTAGGTATACTTTGAAAGATGAAATTTCACCATTTTTCTGAGGTCCCCTTTTAAACAAAATAGACTCTTTCCTTTTCAGAAAAGAGTCTTAATCTCATTTATTTTGGCTGCATCCTGATCGCGCCATCGAGACGGATTGTTTCACCATTTAACATAGGATTGGTAATGATGCTTTCGGCGAGATGTGCGTATTCCTCAGGAAACCCTAGCCGCTGCGGGAACGGTACCATTTTTCCGAGAGAATCTCTCGCTTCCGCAGGCAGGGAATCGAACATTGGGGTATGGAATAAACCTGGCGCAATTGTCATTACACGGATTCCAAATGCAGCTAACTCCCTGGCAATCGGCAATGTCATTCCTACAACTCCGCCCTTGGAGGCACTATAAGCTGCCTGGCCGATTTGGCCATCAAACGCTGCCACCGAAGCCGTATTGATAATGACACCTCTTTCGCCCGTTTCATTCGGCTCGTTATTCGTCATTTGTTCGGATGCGAGGCGGATGACATTGAACGTACCAATCAGGTTGATTGAAATCACCTTTGAAAACATGTCCAAGGAATGGACTCCCTTTCGTGACAGCAGCTTAGCCGCAATTCCAATGCCTGCGCAGTTTACCACCGTATTAATGGAACCGAAGGAATCAATGGCCTTGCTGACAGCGTTTGAGACATCTTGTTCATTAGATACATCTGTTTTTACAAAAACGGCACTTTCGCCTAATTCTTCAACAAGCTTTTGTCCCCTTTCCTCCGATAAATCCAGAATTGCCGCCTTGCCGCCCTGCTTGATGATATTTCTTACAGTTGCTTCGCCAAGTCCGGACGCTCCGCCAGTAACAATCGCTCTTACTTCACTCATCTTCATTCCGCATGACCTCCACTTTAATAAAAATTACTAATTTTATATAAAGCAAGAATCATGCCAAGAGCATTGTGTCTGTATAATAAGGGGCTTTTCTTTAAAAGTGTCCAGATTCCGGACAGATTTAGGAGGAAATTGTACATTTTTTTGTTGTTGAGTAAAAATCACCAGTTGAGTTTACAGCATGCTTTCCTCTTTAAAAACTTTTTCACTTGTTGGATTGTTTTTTACTTGTTAGGGAGGCTTTTACACTTATTGAGGACATTTTTTCACATGTTTAAAGCCTTTTTTCACCTGGTGAATTTTATCTTGTACAATTGGATGGTTGTATCACCATTTGAAAAAGTTTTTTCACCAGTTGAGACAGTTTTTTCACCGGTTGGAATGATTTTTTCACCGGTTGAACCTATATCATAACGACTACCTACATGAAGATTTCACTAAAAAAAATGCAGAGCATCCGCCCTGCATTATTTAATCTTTCTATTAAGCTGCGTTTCGCTTTGCCCTGTTTTTGAGCATTAATTCCTCGAGAGCTCCAGACCCGAAAATGACGCCTGAAACAATGAAGACCAAACCAAGCAAATGTGAGGAAGTGATGTGCTCCCCAAGGAAAATTGCCGCGAATAAAATTGAAAGAAATGTATTTAAATTAAGGAAAATAGACGCTTCGGCAGGTCCTGTTATGCCAATCGCGTAATTGTAGAGCATGTGCCCAACTGCTGTCGCAAAAATGGCTGATGCGAAGAACACACTCCATAATCCAATTGTGCCGTTTCCAATATGCGATAACCCTTCAGGTTCCTTCCAGAGCCCAATGAAAAATAACAAAATCGAACCGAACACGAGCATATATCCTGTCAACAGACGTGGGTCCAGTGTTCTTGCTGCCTTCGATATAATGATAAAACTGATGGCCTGCGACAGAATCGACAGGAATACATAAAAATCACCTAATGACATTCCTGACAAACCTGTGCTCCCAGCGAGCACTGTCAACGAAACACCAATCCCTCCGAAAATAAAACCGATTGTCCGGACATGAGTCAGCTTTTTACCCAGGAATAGAATGGCCATCAACGCAGTCAGCAATGGACCAAGCCCTAGGATTAATCCCCCATTAACAGCAGATGTTTCTTTAAGACCGAGACCGAGGAACAAGTGGTGGCCTGTAACATTCAAAATGCCGCCTCCAATTATATAAATCCATTCCTTCCTGGATGGGAGTCGGACTTTTTTCAAGAAAAAGAGAATGATAAATACAGTGATTCCGGCTGTGAAGACACGCAGTGACGTGATTGTAATCGGCGGAAAGTTTCCGACAATTACCTTAAGGGCAGTAACATTCATTCCCCATAAAAACATGATTCCTGTAAGAATCAGATAGATTTTTAGATTTTTCATGGTGCATCCTTCTTTCGTTTAAACGGTTAAAGCATAAAGTTCATTTTACTACTTTTTTACAAAAGGGCAAGAGAAAGGGAAATTCCTTTTGCTGGAGAATTTAATAAAGTATAAATATTGGATCGTTCTTAAACCATGAAAGGAGTTTTCGAAGTGGAAATAGCAGTAAAAATCGAGGAACTAATGAACAGGATTAAGCTTGATGAGTATTGGCCTGATTTTAGGTCAGTGGCTTATGCACTTTATAATACTGATGAGGTTCATTTGGTCAACCATCCATACACAAACTTTCAAACTCAAACAATCCCATCAGAGCCAGTTTTCAATGGTGCAGATACAGTGATTCTTTATCACAATCACCCAACTGCCATCGTTAACCTGGAACGCTATGAAACATTCGAAAGTCTCTATCCTATTCTTGTGCATGAATCATTTCATGGATATCAATATTTATATGGGGAAAAGAGATTTCCTGACGAGCTAATGGGCAGTCAGTATCCTTTACTTGGTGAAAATATTGAATTAAGGAGTCGTGAAAGAGAGCAACTTTATTCAGCGGTAATCTATAATAGCCAAGAAGCCATTAGCAACTTTATCGCTCTGCGTGAAAAAAGAAAGGCGTTTATCGGCAAGTATGCTGACTATGAATTTTTAATAGAAAGTGTTGAAGGAACCGCATGGTATGTAGAGTTTCTCGCCAGCATAAAAATCTCAGGTCTTCCAAATGATAAAATTATAGAAAAATACAGTCCCTACCTATTGGATCGCCTTGAATCGAACCTGAATATCAGACGAAGTGGATATGGTTCCGGAATGTTTATGTGTTTATATCTGGATACTACAGCAGGTAACTGGAAGCATAAATTTGTTGAATCTAATCTAACTTTGTATGAATTTTTAAAAGAAAATATTGAATGGCACAGGCAATCTATTTCTGACGAGATTCAGGTGAATCAGGAAACGTGGGAGCTAATCAATTTTATCAAATCTAATCGGTTAAAAAAATTCAAAGAATTTGAGGAGCAAGGGGTCTTTTCCCTTTTTATTGAAGGAAAATTCGATTCAATCTATTTTGACCCTATTAATATGATTACATTTGAAAATAAGACACTGCATCAATACCTGCGAGTAGTGGCTGGAAACAAAGAGTATATTTTTACGCAGCCAGTTATCACTTTTTTTAAAGTACAATTCAAAGACGTCTTTCGACTGCACCTCAGGATGAAAAATAAACCAAAGATTAGTAACAGTGTCTTATTTATTGAGGATGTCGGCGAAATCTCCGGTGACATTATGGATTGCGGCAACGATTTTACCATTAAAATATAAGCTCGATTTGGCAGGAAGGCTGAGACTTCCTGCTTTTCTTTGTTAAAAGTGCCAAAAAATAAGGTAGTTTGTCTCAGGTCATTTTCCCTCTTCTCTCCCGTCGTACTAGGCGAAAAGAACGGTTTATTTTTATATTCAACAAAAACCGACAAAAAAAGGTTTAAAATCCAGAATGCTATCCATGAATAATCCAATATTGAAAGGAGGTGAAAGGATGCACTTCCGAAAATTGATTATTACTGGATTTATTGCTGGCACGGCTATATTTTTACCTGACCTTGCTTTTGCTGAAAAAGCTCCAGATGCAGATAAGCGAGAACAGCATGCGGCTGTCATACAGGAAAAATTGCCAGTCCAAGCTGAGAAGGCTCAAGCTGTTGAAAAAACTACAGCTGCACCTGTTGTAAAAAAACAGCCGACTGAACGGAAGCCTGTAATAGAAAAGCCAGCTCAGGCAAAGGCTGTTGTCAAACCTCCTCAGTCTAAGCAGCCAACTGGAAAACCCATTGCCTCTTTAAATAGAAGCGAGAAGGCTGCCAAGACGCTCTTGCCTAAAAAGGTTTCTGGACAAAAGCGAGGCTTAGTCAAAAATATATCAAAGCCCAAGCCCAAGCCAAACAATACGGAAGACAAAAAAGCTGCTGTAAAATCCATACATATTGAAAGTGAAGATGTGAAAGATACAAAACTTCTATCACCCGGATTGAAGGATCAGGCAGAATCTTCTCAGGATATTGCCAAAAAGCCGGTCTCGAAAATGAAAACCGCTGCTAAAGCGGCTGTACAATCGGCTCCAGAAAAAAGGGATGAACCTAGTTCTTCCCAAAAAGAGAGGTATCCAAAAGGAGATAATCTTCCTAATCCTCCATCACGCACGAAGGCTTCAGGGGGGCCTTCAAGTGACCGGACAAGTAATGGAAATACCAGCACAAGCTTTTTTGATAAGTGGTTTATATGGGATCAAGGTTTTTATTTGATTCTTACCCAGCCATTTTCATCCCGAGCTTCTGTTTTTAGAAGCCAGTGGGTCAATGCCCCTCCATCACCACCACCGATTGAAGCTCCTGTTTTTTTACCGTATACCGACGCGATTTGCCACGGATAACGATATTAAAAAGGGAGCGAATAATAAAAATGAATAATTATACGAATGGAACTAAAGTTGTTAAATCTTTTATGTTAGCTGGAGTATTGTCTATTGGAGTCTTGACAGGCGGGCACTTTACCCAAGCTGCCGGACCAGATAAAGTGAAAGTGGAACAATCTCACTCAGTTAAACCAGTTCAGGTGAAAACTGTAAACACTAAGAAAGCTGCCGTAAAAGCAACTCCTGCAGTTCCAGCAAAGCCTGCTGTAAAGGCTCAGCCAAAAGCAGAACCTAAGCTTGAGACTAAAGAAAAAGCAGTGAAATCACAAGCTAGTGTACATGCAAGTGAAACAGCTAAAAAACACGCTGCTCCAAATGCAGCTGTTCACGCACCAGTCAAGCAAGCACCTGCTGAAGAAACGACTACTGAAGAAGTAGTAGTTCAAGAACCAGCGGTCGAAGATGTGGTGGAAGTTGAACCAGTTGTAACAGAGGAAGTAGATACAGATACTGAATCTGAAGAAACAGCTGTCATTGAAAATGATGCTAAAGCAAAGAAAGATGAAGATGAAAATCTTGATACAGATGCTGATATGAAAAAGGAAGATGACGAAGAAACAGAAGATGATTCTAAAGACATCAACCTTGATACGGATGCAACTGTAAAAACTGAAGACGAAGATGAAAATG
>NZ_JBALSS010000011.1:45475-45856 GCF_036967045.1 Bacillus sp. JJ1609
TAAGGACATCGATCTTGATGCAGATGCAACTGTAAAAACTGAAGATGAAGATGTTGTAACTACAGAAGAAGAAACTCCTGCTGAAGAAGTAACTGACGAAGTTGTATCTGAAGAAGTTGCTACTGAAGAAGTCGTGACTGAAGACGTTGTGACTGATGAAGTTGCTACTGAAGATGTTGTAACTGATGAAGACGCTACTGAAGAAGAAAAAGTAAATCCTTCTGCTGCTAACAAAATCAATTCTCAAGGTTACGAGAACTCAAGTGAAAACGCTAAGTTGCACGCCGCTGCTAACTCTGCTGTTCTTGCTGTAGAAGTTTCTGAAGAAACTCCTGCTGAAGAAGTAACTGACGAAGTTGTATCTGAAGACGTGGTATCTGA
>NZ_JBALSS010000012.1:0-16422 GCF_036967045.1 Bacillus sp. JJ1609
CCCTTCCATACTTGGCCAGAACCAATCGTTTTCCAAAGGTTTTTAAAAAATTCTTTAGAATGCAAGCCGGAATTAAGAAGGCTATGATCTTGGCCGATCAGCTCTTCCCTAGTGTATTTAGAAATCTCACAGAACTTTTCATTAACGCTCTTGATTATTCCTTTTTCATCGGTAAAGGCTACTATGGACGATTGGTCCAATGCAAAATTAATATCGCTGACCTCTTTAAGGGTTTCCTTCAGACTGGCTTCAGCCTGCTTCCTTTGTGTAATGTCAGATCGAATTGATACATATTGATAGGGTCTTCCCTTACTGTTCAGGAAGGGAACAATTGTAGTGTGTACCCAATAGATCGATCCATCCTTGGCTTTATTTCGGATTTCACCCTTCCATACTTGGCCAGAACCAATTGTCTTCCACATTTCCTTGAAGAATTCCTTTGAGTGAAGCCCAGAGTTCAAAATGGAATGATTCTCTCCTAGTAATTCGGCTTCGCTGTATTTAGAAATCTCGATAAATTTATCGTTAATATATGTTATATTCCCTTTCGGATCGGTGATTGCAACTATCGCTGATGCATTCAAAGCATCTGTAATGTCCTTCAAATTGGTGTCAGTAACCGCCAGCCTTTTGCTAATTAAGGCACTTGAACCTATCAAACCCGCGAGAATCAAAACTGAAACAAACACGATAATATAACTGATTAATGATTCAGGAATGCCCGACTGTTCAACAGTACCATTCCTGTTATATATGGAAGAAGCCCTTGAAAGCAGGAAATGACCTTCGACAATCGCCGCTGTTACTACTAGAGCACTTAAAGGCTTTATCCAGCCATGGTTGCCTTGTTTAAAGCTTTTAGAGAAAAACAGCATCCAGAAACAAAAGTAAAAGGAAGCGAAAACCATCCCCAGCGCAATAATTAATATGACTGGATCGTAAATGAAATTTAGCTTCATTGAAAACATTCCAAGCATGTGTACAGCCAGGACAGCCAGCATCATGAAAAAGCTGCCAGTAAATACGTTAGCCTTGTTTACCGTTTTTCCAGTAAGCGTATAAAAGGCCATTGCGGTAAAGGAAATACACAGGATAACGGAAAAGATAGTGATTGGAATTTGGTATGAAGCAGTACCATTTAGATTAACAGCAAGCATCCCAAAAAAATTCATTACCCATATTCCTATACCAAGGGAAAAAGTCCCGCCCAAAAAAAGAAACCGTTTATTCCGGTCAGAGGATTTTAAAAGACTGAATAAATCTAGAGCTGTATACGAAGACATTACCGTCAATGATACTGCAACAAGCAACAGAATTGGATTAAAGGATAATTCAGCATTATCCATTCAGGCATCATTCCCTAATTAGAGTTTTCATATCGATTGTAAGTTAAAATGGCATAGATTAAAAGGGGGTATAGAATAATTTGTAATAAGTTTGTCACTTTTAGATATTGACTATAAAAATAAATTGTTTCATTCAGACTTCCCTATTCTCTTCAATCAATAAACCTTCTTGTTATCCTACCCTTATTATAAAAACAGGAACAAACACCTATTTTTAAAATTTTCTAAAAAAAAGTCTACACAAATTCTTTTTTTGTGTTTATACTGTACTATAACAGGTTATATAAAAAATAAATTGTACTATAAAAGGAGGAAAAGCAAGTTATGATGAGTCCAGTTGAGTTTTTTCGTAATTTACCAAAAAAGGTTTGCCCTGAGTGCGGAGAAGGAATGCATGAGCAAGCAGAATCTTATTTAATGGAATGTGACCGCTGTCTATCTAAAAAGGAGGAGTAAAATCAATCCTAAAAAGTAGAATATCGACTTTACGGTTGTGAATCTTTATTTTCTATTTTTTTAGCAATGGCGCCTTGCGAGGAGGTGCCTTTTTTGCGGAAATTTTAAGACTTCCCGCAAAATTTTGAAAATGACTTATCCATACAGGATATTGTTATCGATTGTGTTAATTCAGGCATAAAAAAGAAGCCCCACTCGGAGCTTCTTTTTTAACATCTTAGGAGACCCAACCACCATCAGCCCAAAACACTTTGGTACTATTGAGTTGTAAAATCCTCATTACTATAGCCGATGTGTGTTTGTTCCGCATTAAAGGTGTCTTTTCATAAAAAGGTATTCCCTGATTTTATGAAGACCCTTTACAAACACATTTTTCGGTATAATCACCGAGAGACTTCCTGATGTTTTATAGGCTGCTTTTACCCACGGAAATATTGCAAGAATCCCATACAACCAACAAGAAGGATTGAGACTGTTTGCTTGTAAGATTTCAATAATACTGTTTTCGGTTTTGTATTCATCTTTCCTTAACGATTTTTAATAATTGTGTTTTAAGTCTATCTCCAAAAACGGTTAATAAAGAACAAGTCTTTGTATTCACGTTTTCTTTTGGTTAAAAGCTTCTTTCCAGCGTACCTTAACTGAATAAGCTGAAGTTCTGCTTTTACCCTTCTAATCAAGACCTTCTGAAAGAATAAATATTAACCTAGTGACGAACATCGATAAAGAAATCTTCCAAGAGCGTTGTTATTTCCGCTAAAGGTAAAGCGCTTACAAAATATCATTGAAGGAATAAACCTTTTCCTCGTTCACTACGGAACGAACACCTTGGTTGAGCCTCCTAAGATGTTAAGCAACTTCTTTTTACACTTTTATTATACCACCCACTACTCTTCGTAAAACCTGTTACATATGTCAAATTGGTGTCAAATTTCGAGTTAACTCTCATTGGAAATAATAAGTATAACCCTTTCTCATAATACAAAACATATCTGTATCAGGGGGTGAACTGTTATGACATTTAACAAAGACGAAAATATCCTTAATGGAAAAGATGCGCTGAAATCTACTTACACACCTAACCAAAGATTTGTACCCGGAGGCTCAGTTGATGAGCATCGGGATATTGAAGCCGGAAACATTTTACTTACTGGTGATGAAATAAAGCAGCAAAATGAAAATTTATAACAATGAAATGAGGTAATAAGAATTGGATATGATTGATCCTAAGAATTTACAAAATGGTGATGAGGTATATGTTATTTATAGGAACCCACATGTTCCAACAGTTTCAAACATAAAAGCTGCTGAAATTGTTCCGCACCCAAAGGATCCAAATTCCCTTGCTCTTTTTTTGAACGAAACCTTTCATGTCATAGAAGATGATGACGCCCTTTTCACATCACACGCAGCGGCAGAAAAAGCTTATCTCGACGCAATGGATCCCTTTTATCAATAAAGCAAACTCAATCCTCTCTCTTCAGCTCTGTGCTGGAGATTTTTTTATTAGGCTGTTTTCGCTTTGATTGTCGTTTTTTCAAACAGTTGTTGATTTCCGCTCCAGGCGATCCAATCTACAGAATTAAACAATCTAGTGTGAAAGCAACAAAGTTTATGAAAAGAGTCTTATATTAAGAAGGTTTCATCAGGTAGAATTCCATGTTTTTATTTATAAAATGAGGGTATATGAATACTGCAAGCCATCTTAAAGAGGAGGAATTGCTGATGAAGATTTTATCTGCATCATCTAAACTCATTTTTGGCTCTGCATTCGAAGGAGGATTTGTCTATCTAAAGAAAGGCATCCTTACCCCCAACAAAGTAATTAGGCGCGGAAAGCTTTAAATCGGCAAATTCTCTTTCTCTCCTGATGGAGCGAAAAGCACACCAGTTTGAGGTGTGCTTTTCTTTTGTATAAAGATATTTTTTAATTATGTTAGTACCAAACAGGTACTAATGCATCATTTTTCCAGAGCCTGTCCTTTTATTATAAATCGGATCTTTTCCCAGGTTCATGCTGATTGTTTGTTTGATTACCAGTGCTGGCAGTATACCCAACACGATAGACAAAGTCTTTTTTTTGTTTTAGTGCATCTGGCATTTTATATTGATCTCCATTTGATTGGAATTCGCCTTTATGTGACAATATACTTCCCTCACTTCAAGTTTGGCATTTGTTACTTATTGATATCCTCTTCTCGATACAGCATTTTGGGTTCCAGATTTCCGTTCAATCTTACCGCCGATTTCACCCTCAGTGTAACTATCACTTGCCTGTTCATGTGTAACTGCAAGCCCATTCGAAAGCTCATCATTTCGTTTGTAGTCAGAAGTATCAAACATACGGCCTGCAAGGTCAGTATTCTTGCTTTCTCCCATTTCCATCAAATTCCCTCCTTTCCGTAACTATGTTTATTTTTTGATATTAAAGTCAAAACCATACTTTAAGAATCACAAAACTCCTGGTCAACCATCACCTTTATTCCTTTCATGCTTATAATAAAATAGCTTAACCTTTGGGATTTCCTTTCCCTTAGAATAAAGGCACAAAAATAATCTGTTGCTGTTTTATGCAAAATCATACTTAAAACCCCTTCTTAAATGAAGGGGTTTTATTTTTAACTATAGGTTTGTACTTGCATTTTTTTATGATCCTGTAGAAGCCAGACTGTCAAAAGAACACCTATGAACGTGAGGAAAGCGAAAAACAAATAAACTACATATATGGTGAATTCCTCAAATATAATGCCCCCGATAAATGTAAAAAACCAATTTCCAAGTCCATTGCCTACCGCAGAGTAAAATGTAACAGCCGTTGCGGTCATTTGAGAAGGTGTAATTTCCCTAATATATTGCAGCCCTGCCGGAATAAATAATCCAAGTGAAAATCCTTGAATGACAGCCGAGAAATAAATAAGAGACAAACTTGGTTCAGTAAAATAAAATATCCATCTTATTAATGATACTAATGAAGCAATTAAAGCTACCTGAATCAATCCAAGCTTGCTGATCCAACCGCCTGCCACCCTCATAAACGGAATTTCGGATAACACAGCGATCAGAAATGCAATTCCAATTCCTGTGTATGTTCCTCCTCTATCCTCTACAAATAAGCTAAAATAAAAGTTATTGGCAAGGTTTGGACCGAAAATTAAGAATGTCACAGCCAGGAATACAAGGAATCGTTTCATTCCCATTAACTCCTTCATACCAGACATCATTCTACTAGGTGTATCAGCAGCTTCTTTCGGCATTTTAACAGAAAGAACTGCAGCGATCAGCAAGGTTATAAAAAAACTATAAAAAATCACCTGAGGATTCCATTCAGATAATTTCCCCATTATAAAAACAGCAATTCCGAAGCCAAGTGAGCCAAACAAGCGGATATTTCCATAATTCACGCCAGCATTGCTAGTATATTTTAACGAAATGCTATCCGACAAAGGGATAATGGCACTTTGAAATATTGCAAGGATGGTTGCAGCGAGAATGAATGAGAAGAAACTTTCAAAAAACAGATAACCGAGTGCAGCAATTCCAGTTATCAGGGTTGTTAAAGTCAACAGCCGATTATGAAGATTTTTCATATCCGAAATCATGCCCCAAAAGGGCTGAAAGAAAATCATGATGACAGGGCCGATGGACAGAATGATTCCTATTTGATATCCATTTAATTTTTCAACTTCACTTAGATACACGCTCAATAAAGGAAACAAACTTCCGAATCCAAAAAACACAAAAAGGTAGAAGCCTTGCATCGAATAAATATCTCGCTTAACTCGCGTCTCCATAAATGCCCTCCGTACTTTACAAGTTGTAGAGTTATATTTTACCACTATTTAAATATAAGAATAGTTTATTTAAATGAGAGGATAATAAAAGAAAATATAAAGCGTTTCCATTTGCTATTTATCATGTTAAAATAATGTTGCTTTGAAGTGATCAGACGTCTGCTCACTATTTTATTGTTCATCATCAATTTGAACCACATGAGGCGGTGATTTTATGAAAGAAGTTGTGTTAAGCTTACTTGCAGGATTATTAGTAGGGGTTGTTTTCAAATTTTTAAAACTGCCGCTGCCAGCGCCACCTGTTCTTGCCGGAGTTCTTGGTATTGTCGGGGTGTATTTAGGTGGATTGGCCGGGGAATGGATTTTAAATTATTTCAAATGATTTAATTAAGGCTTTAACAGCCAAAAAAAATCCACGGAAATCCGCGGATTTTTTGTTTATTTTTATAGAACTTTTTGCCTGTAAACAGGTTTTGCAGACGGAAGGCTTTTGCTGCTCATAGCTTCTGCAGGTTTCGCGTTAAGGTAAATATATATGGAGCCTACAAAAAATGCTCCACCGATAATATTACCAATCGTAACAGGCACTAGATTAAATAAGCCTAAAGCCAGACTGATTGTTTCTGGATGCGGAATAAGAAGTGCAATCGAAAATAAAACCATATTTGCGATGCTATGTTCAAATCCTGATACTACAAAGGCAAAGACAAGCAGCAGCGTAACCCCGATTTTAGCTCCATCTCCTTTTATTTGTAAAGGAATCCATACAGCCAGGCATACAAGCCAGTTGCAAAGGATTGCTCGGAAAAATAACTGATAAACCGGAGTGTTCATTTTCATATTTACCGTTTCCATCATATACTGGGATTTTTCCGGCGAGGAAAATAGACCTGAAAGCATTATGATTACAGCAAAAAAAACAGCTCCTAAAAAATTCCCAGCATAACAAGCTATCCAGTTTTTCACCGTATCCATCCATGAAGTTGCTTTTTTTAATGAACTGATCGTCAGCATCATCGTATTGCTAGTGAATAATTCTGCTCCTCCGTATAAAATCAGTACAAGTGCCAGTCCAAAGAAAATCGAGCTTACAATTGGAGTTCCAGGAGAATGCAAATCATAGAAGTATTCACCCAGCCGATATGAAACCATAATTCCAAAACCAATATACACAGCAGCTAGAGCTGATCGCAACAGATACTTCGTTTTTGATTCATTCAAATAGCCCCTCTTTTTAAGCGCTGTGTTCACTGCCTGGTCGATAGGCTGTACATCCATAAAAGACCTCCATTTGTGAATTATATCACAATCATATTATGTCTTAATCTTATACCTGTAGCCTCCTTTTGTTAATAGATTTTGCCATGAACTAATTTTGACAGTTATTGAAGCGTTTTCATAAGGTTGCAACCCCGGTCTCTTAGAATTCCAATGGTCTCTGTATGCTGTTTCCAGTGATTTACTGACTTTCGTTCTACATGAGGTAGGGGATTCCCCTCGTTATTTACGCCTAATTTGTATAATTTGTGGCTTTTCTTTTTAGTAAGATGTTTCATCTGCTGGCGCACACATTCCGAAGGCTTCCATGTCTCACTTTTGCCACAATACATTGAATAAACTTCTATGAATCAACACCACATGTACAAAATACAAATGTTTTTCAATGAGTCACTCGCTTTCCGCTCCAGCTAACATAGTACCAAATCAATAATGAAATGTATCATAGAGTATGTAAAAAAGCCCTCTAAGAAAAGGGCTTCTCCACTCAGGCATCATAATTTATAACTGTGCCATCTAAATGTTTTTTATCCATCTGGTTCAGAAGTTTACGGTTATGTTTTGATTCAAAGATAATATTGAAATCATAATCGGGCGGATATAGTTCTGCAGCAGGAATATTAAGCTTGAGACGCTTATAATTCACCTGGATCTTTTCACCCTTGATCTGGACAATATAATTCCCATTTTCATCTGGTCCTTTATAAATGATTCCAAGTTCACCCAGTGTGGATACGTGTACGCTATCTCCCATATCATATTGCGTTACAGTCTTTTTCTCTGCTGCAGGTCCCCTCTTTTTATGCTTATTCACTTTAATTTGCTGTTCCCTCCCTTTTAAGGCAGAAGGGTCATCTTCAAATAAAACAGTATAGTTTTTTTCTGCCTTATAAGTTATTTCATGTGCTCTTTCAATTAATTTTGGATGTATGCCAAGCTTAAGGGCAATAGCAAAGGCCTGACTGTCCCCGCCTTGCCCAATCCGTAAGCGATAAGTTGGCTTAAGGGTCTCGAGGGCAAATTCCATTGAACCATTCATGAAATCTGGATGCTGATCAGCAAAGTCTTTTATTTCACTATAATGAGTCGTTGCAAACAAGGTAGCACCTTTGTTATTAAGATTTTCCAAAATGGCCGTCGCCAGCCCCATACCTTCGCCAGGATCGGTGCCGGAACCTAGTTCATCAAGAAGGACAAGCGTTTTATCATTTGATTCTTTTAAAATCTCAATGATATTGACGATTCTTGAACTGAATGTGCTAAGATTCTGTTCAATGCTCTGTCCATCCCCTATATCGACAAGCACTTTATGAAAAATTCCTGATGTACTTTCATCTTCCACAGGCAAATGCAGCCCGCACTGGGCCATTAAGACAAGCAATCCAGCTGTTTTAATAGAAACCGTCTTACCACCAGTATTCGGCCCGGTTATGATCAAAGCTTGATAATCTGAACCAATTTCCATCGTTAACGGGACTGCTTTATCACCAAGCAGTGGATGTCTGGCATCCTTGAAGCTGATCAGGGACCCGTCATATATATTGACTCTTTTCGCATCAATGGCTCTGCAATACTTTGCTTTTGAAAATAACACATCATAATGGACCATCGTTTCGATAGCAAGGCGAATTTCTTTCTCTCTTCCTTCCGCCATACCAGTCAAAGATAGTAAAACTTTTTCTACCTCAGCCTGCTCGTCAGCGTAAAGCCATTCCATTTGCTCCTGGAAAGCACCGATTTCTTCTGGTTCAACGAATAGTGTCGATCCAGAAGCAGATGTATCGAGTACAGCTCCCTTCACTTTTGCTCGGTATTCCTTCTTAACTGGTATTACATACCGTCCATTTCTCTGGCTAATGACCGATTCCTGTAAAAAAGGTTTCATTTTCGCCGATTTAAGAACCTGATTAAGTCTTTCCTTTAACCGCTCCTCCTGGATTGCTATTTGCTTGCGGATTTTTAAAAGCTCTTTGGTCGCATAATCATCGATTTGTCCGTTTCGAATACACCTTTGTATTTCCGCTGCCAATTCCGGCAGTTCTTCAATTCCATATACATATGCTGAAACTCTGGGAGCGCAATATTCCTTTTCCTTCATAAACCTGCGTATTTTATTGCATGTTTCAAGAAAGTTCAACAGCATGACCAACTGGTCTGGCCTGAGAGGCACTCCTTTATGAAAGCCCTTCAAGACTAGTTCCATTCCCTCGAGACCATGGATTGGCACACTTGAACTGATTTTTAGGATCTCGATTGCCTCTGCCAGCTCCTCCTGCCGAGATGTAATTTGCTTGGCATTCACGGACGGAAGCATATCGTTCACTTTTTTGCGCCCAATCTCTGTCATAGCGAAGCTTGCGATCAATTCTTTGACCTTATTAAATCCTAGTACGTTAAATGTTTGTTCGTTCAATTTTATTTTCCTCCTTAAATTATAGGCTCTATTAAATTAGACTGTTGATCTCCGCTCCAGTCACTTACTTTTAGCGGGGAGTCCAGTGATCCCGCATAAGTCGAGCACCCTAAGCTCCGATCAACATGTGCTAATACCTTTAAAACAGCCAAGATTTTAAAAAAGTGTTTTGAAAAGATTGATGATTTGCAGAAGAATGAATAAATGGAACACAAAAAACCGCCATGGAACAATGTCCAAAGCGGCTTGAAGAATGCCTGGCGGTCCTTCCGCCGGCACTTTTTCCGATAAAAAAAAGCCGTGTACATGTACACAGCTTATGCTTTCGGATATCAGCATGCTTTACTATGTTCATTGTTCTTAACCTTCAATCCCGAACCATGGCTAAATAAACCTTTTAAAGGCCATGTTTAAAAAATTCCGGATTGACCGTATAAAATTAACGGATTAGTTAAGAACGACACCTAACATAAAACATACTCCTTATTAAAAAAGTTTCTTCCACCATAGAGTACCTTCAAAAATCTATAAAGTCAACCAGATTTCAGAATTTTTTACCAGGACTGTTTTTGCAATGATTTTGATTTATTTTTAATGCATTCCCCCTTTATAAGTGCTGCAAAATTTCCTTAAAAATGAATTAATAAAATCGACATAAATTCCGAAGTCATTTTTTACTTTTGTGTAAAAAGCAACAAAATTTACTAAAAGCCTTTTTCAAAAGATCGCATTATAAAATGTTCACATTTTCTCTATTGACCTGATGTTTATATTTCATTTAAATAAGGTTAAACAAAGGACGGAAAAGGTGGGGATTAAGTGGCCGGCCATATGGATCAAAGAAAATTTTCTTATGAAATAAGTGAATTAATAAAGGTTTCTGAAAAGATCGTAAAATATAAAAAAGGTAATTTTTTATTTAGAGAAGGCCAAGAAGCGAAGGAAATGTATATCATTCTTTCAGGAAAAGTACAAATCTCAAAAATGAATGCCGAGGGTAAGGAATTGAACTTGAGATTATGCAAGGAGAATGATATCGTCGGTGAACTTACGTTATTTACTGTTGGACCAAGATATTTATTCAACGCCAAGCTTCTCGAAGACGGTGAAGCTGCGGCGATCAATATTGAAAACCTGGAGCAAATTCTATTCAATAATAGCCAGCTGGCATATCAATTACTTAAGTGGATGAACGATCATATACGCAAAACGATCACGAAATTCCGCGACCTCGTCCTCCATGGCAAAAAAGGAGCACTTTATTCAACCCTCATCCGTCTTTGCAACAGCTATGGCATTGAAAAAGAGGATGGCATCTACATAAATGTTCCAATCACTAATCAGGATCTGGCAAATTATTGTGGAACTGCCAGGGAAAGTGTAAGCCGCATGCTAGGAGCATTGCGTGATGAAGGGATTTTATCCATTGATCGAAAAAGAATCATTATTCACAACCCGCAATTTTTAAAACAAGAGATCGGCTGTGAAAATTGTCCAGTTGAGTATTGCAATATAGACTAACAATCTATGTAAAAAATGAATCTGTAAAAATGCAGTTTCCTTTTCAGTACCAGCATTCTATCCTCAGACTAAAAACCAGCGCATCAGTTTCAGGCCATCAATATAAGGTCAAAAAAGAGCTAACGAGAATATATTCCTTATAAGTAATTTAGAAAGAGATCATTTAATTAAAAAAGGATATTCCTGCAAGGAGCCACATTCCTTGGAGTCTTAACGGAAACTTTCCTATTTAACATAGTTCACACAATGTCCATATGATTTTCCTGTGAATTTATATATCTTATAAGGGGGAGGTTTGTGTTATGAAAAAAATATATATTATCAGTTCACTTATCGTGTTAATAGGAATCACAGCTGGTATCTCTTATTTCCTTATTCGGGATGCCAATGCTAAGATTCCAGACGACATTACGCTTGTTACAATGGAAGAAAAGAATTATACATTCGGGGAAAACACTAAAAAAATCAAACTTGTAGAGTTTATTTATACCCACTGCCCTGATATTTGCCCTACTACAACACAAAAGATGAATTTACTAAGGAAAGATCTAGTCCATGAGGGCGTATATGGCGATAAAGTCCAGTTCGTTACAGTGACAATCGACCCTTACCGTGATACCCCTGAGGTTTTAAGAACTTATATGGACACATTTGGACTAAAGAATGATGGCAATTGGATTTTCCTAACAGGAGACCCTTCCAAAATCATGGAAGAACAACAAAAAATAAAACAGGTAGCCGACACATTTAAATTCCAATACCGTGATCCAGGAAATGGTTTCTACGTACACAGTACCTTTACTTACTTAATTGACGAAAATAATAAATTCATAAAAAAATTCCCTATGGGAGAAGAATTCGATAAGGAAAAAGTATTTAAATCAATTATGGATGAATTATAATATGCAAAAAGCGGTGTTGGCACACCGCTTTTTTATTTACTATGATCGCAATAAGCTGTTTTTCATTGGCCGTTTTCAGTACTGGCTGATGATGATTAGCTTGATGTATTGAACTACAATCGTCCGAAAAGAGCCGGGCTATTTTAGTGTGAATTTACAGTGGTGGGATGTTTCTCTGTCTTTTGCAGGGAGAAAAATTCTGATTTTGGCTTAGTGAAGCTGACTTTAATCCCTGATTCTTTTAGTCGGTTAACGAAATCAACCAGCTGCTTTTTAGCCATTTCAAAAACTCCTTTTATCCATCTTTGTCTATTATTATTTTACATGAAAAATATGAAAAATGTGTGAAAACGAGCAAAAAAATTGACATAGTATAAGAAATTTTTAAACGGCCATAAACTAATTCAATCTTTATACTCTTTTCTTTTAAAATGGCTGTTACTTTTTATCTATCCAACCTTCAATCTGCCACTTTTTATTATCAACATATTTATCCTACTCTCGCCTTTTCCCATTTTGAATCAATTAAAAACTCCTTTTGTACGGTAAGTACATTCATCACACTAATATTATGCCTGCAACCTCTGGAAATGGCTAAAGAAAAAGAATTCGCTACTGGCAGTCAAACATGTTATAATCTTTGGGATATATATTAATGGAGGCTATTAAATAAATGATTACAGTTCAAAATGTAGGCTTGAGATATGGTGACCGCAAGCTATTTGAAGACGTTAATATTAAATTCACTCCTGGTAATTGCTATGGCCTGATCGGAGCAAACGGTGCAGGCAAATCAACATTCATTAAAATACTATCTGGAGAAATCGAGCCGCAAGCTGGCAACGTATCTTTGACTCCCGGTGAACGCCTTGCAGTTTTAAAGCAAAACCACTTTGAATATGAAGATGTAGAAGTATTGAAAGTAGTAATTATGGGTCATTCCCGTTTATATGAAGTAATGCAGGAAAAAGACGCCATTTACATGAAAGCAGATTTTACAGATGAAGATGGCATGAAAGCTGCCGAACTAGAAGGTGAATTTGCTGAACTTAACGGCTGGGAAGCAGAGTCAGAAGCAGCAATCCTTTTAAAAGGTTTGGGAATAGGCGAAGAACTTCATGATAAGAAAATGGCTGATATTGGTGGCGGAGAAAAGGTTAAAGTACTTCTTGCACAGGCTCTTTTTGGTAAACCAGATGTACTATTACTTGACGAACCTACAAACCACCTGGATATTAAGGCGATCCAATGGCTTGAAGAATTCTTGATTAATTTTGAGAACACGGTCATTGTTGTATCCCATGACCGTCACTTCCTGAATAAAGTTTGTACTCATATTGCTGACCTTGACTTTGGAAAGATCCAGCTTTATGTCGGCAACTATGATTTCTGGTATGAATCCAGCCAGCTTGCACTAAGAATGCAGTCGGATACAAACCGTAAAAAAGAAGAGAAAATCAAGGAATTGCAAGCCTTCATCGCCAGATTCAGTGCAAACGCATCTAAATCTAAGCAGGCTACTTCCCGTAAAAAGCTTCTTGATAAGATCTCTCTGGATGACATTAAACCATCCTCCCGTAAATACCCATATGTCGGATTTACGCCAGACCGTGAAATCGGCAATGATCTTTTAAGAGTTGATGGCTTAACTAAAACAATCGATGGCGTAAAAGTTTTGGATAATATCAGTTTTATTATGAACAAAGATGATAAAATCGCGCTTGTCGGAAAAAACGAACTTGCGGTTACTACATTATTCAAAATTCTCGCTGGTGAAATGGAGCCTGATAGCGGAAGTTTCAAATGGGGTATTACCACTACACAGGCATACTTCCCTAAAGATAACTCTGAATTCTTTGAAGGCTGCGACTTAACTTTGGTTGACTGGCTACGCCAGTTTTCCCCTAAAGACGACAGCGAAAGCTTCCTTCGTGGATTCCTTGGAAGAATGCTTTTCTCTGGTGAGGAAGTACTGAAGAAGGCAAGTGTGCTTTCAGGCGGAGAGAAAGTCCGATGCATGCTTTCCAAAATGATGTTATCTGGTTCAAACGTTTTGCTTCTTGATGAGCCTACAAACCACTTGGACCTTGAATCAATCACAGCCCTTAACAACGGAATGATCAATTTTAAAGGTTCAATGATTTTTTCTTCCCATGACCATCAGTTTGTTGAAACCGTTGCGAACCGAATCATGGAAATCACTCCTGCAGGTCTTGTAGATAAGCAGATGACATATGATGAATATTTGGAAAATCAGGAACTTCAAAAACAGATTGCTGAAATGTACGCACAATAAATTTATGAACAACAAGACCCCCGGATTCTTCCGGGGGTCTTTCTTCATGCTGTTTCATTGTTAATTTGACTTGAAAAAGCGAACTGGATATTGGATTACTGCTCAAAGGTCTCTCTTTTAATCCTTCTTCTGCTTTCTTCGTGAAGACGAAGCGGTTCTGCTGCCCGTTTCGCTTGTAGTTGTACCCTGGCCCTCAACCTGTGCAGAATTAAGTCCAATGGTTGAGGGATCTTTTTTGCGTTTTGCCATTATGGCACCTCCCGTTGATTTTGATCATGCCTTAATATTGTCTTGCCTAAGGAATATTTTATTCTTATCACGGACAACTTAAATTGGTGAGGAGGTGTAAGTTATGGCTAGAATTGGTGTTGAACAATCTTTAACTAACGTTTCCGCTGCGCTTCGCGAAAAAGGACATGAAGTCGTTGAACTCCGTCAGGAAGCTGATGCTCAAGGCTGCGATTTCTGTGTTGTTAGCGGAACTGATTCAAACGTCATGGGCATGCAAGATGTGTCAATCCAAGGTTCAGTAATCGAAGCAAGCGGCCTATCTGCAGACGAGGTATGCAGGCAGATCGATCAAAAATCCGGAAACATTCAATAGTTCTATCAAAACTGCCGCTGTACGGCAGTTTTTTTATTCCTCTATTTATCATCTCCCCCCTCTAAATGACTTTTTCACTAACTTGTGATTTTTTGTTGTGCCGCATCTTCAATAATTCGATATAATCAGTTATGTCATTTCATTATAAGTCGCTCATTTCATAAACTTTGTTGTTATTTAACTTTACAGTAAAAATCGGCTTCTGAAATTTTACGGTTTTATCATGAAAAAGCGCGAAGCTATATTACACGAAAACAAGATGAATAGGAAAACACCAACCTGTTCTAAAACAAATTATTTTATTATAGATGACCTACGAGAGGATGAATCACTTGAAGAAAATATTTACCTTTTTTTTCATAGCCATATCGCTAATCATCACAGGCTGTCAAAGCGATAAGGATAAAGAGCAAAAAGAACTTACGGTATCTGCGGCAGCAAGTCTTCGTGAAGCTCTAGAAGAAGCTGGGCAAAAATATATGGACGACAATCCTGATGTGAAAATCATTTATAATTTTGGCGGTTCAGGTTCCCTTCAGCAGCAAATTGCTCAGGGTGCTCCTGTTGATTTGTTTATATCAGCAGCTGAGGATAAATATAATCAGCTAATAGCAAAACAGATGATTGATAAAAATCATAGTGCCCATCTTTTGGGAAATGAACTAGTATTAATTGCGCGAAAAGAAAAACAAAACATTGAATCCCTTGATGACTTGCTTAAAACGGATATTAAAAGAATAGCCATAGGCACGCCAGAAACAGTACCTGCAGGGCAGTATGCCCGACAAACATTCATTTCAACAGGCTTATGGAGCAGGCTTGAACCGAAAATCATTAATACAAAGGACGTCCGGCAAGTGTTATCCTATGTTGAGACTGAAAATGTCGATGCAGGGATTGTCTATAAAACAGATGCGATAATTTCTGATAAAATAAAGATGGCCCCAATCTCCGGACACGATTTGCATGATCCCATTATATATCCTGCAGGTGTAGTCTCTTCTTCTCAAAATGTTGATGAAGCAATTCAGTTTTTCGAATTCCTGCGGAGTCAAGAGGCTATGGATATTTTTAAAAAATACGGCTTTAAAGCAGCATTGGATTGATTATTAATGTACAGTGATTTTTGGACACCTATTAAGCTTTCACTTGAAATCGCATCAATATCAGTCATAATCGTTTTCATTTCAGGTATATTGGCGGCAAGAATCTTATCAAGGAAACGTTTTTTCGGTAAAACAGCTGTTGAAACAGCTTTGACCTTGCCTTTAGTCTTGCCGCCTACAGTAGTAGGATTTTTATTGATTATCATCTTCGGAATCAACAGCCCTGTTGGGAGGCTGATAGAAAATATATTTGGAAGCCCAATTATGTTCACATGGTGGGCTGCAGTCATTGCATCATCGGTGGTGGCCTTTCCACTTATGTATCAATCAGCAAAAAGTGGATTCCTTTCGATTGACCCAGGGGCCGAGGAAGCAGCAAGAGTGGATGGAGCCGGTGAGTGGAAGGTTTTCCTGTATGTGACATTACCCCTTTCCGCTAAAACCCTCGTTACCGGATTGATCCTCAGTTTCGCAAGGGCACTAGGGGAATTTGGCGCAACGCTTATGTTTGCGGGTAATCTTCCCGGAAAGACACAGACTGCTCCAACAGCCATTTATGTTGCGATCGAGTCGGGAAATATGGAGGCTGCCTGGCTTTGGGTAATTGCCATGGCGGTAATATCATTTATCATGCTCTTTTCAACTTCCCTTATAAAATCATAGGCATGCAAATGGATTTGCCGGCATACATAATAAGAAAAGCGCAAGC
>NZ_JBALSS010000012.1:16476-123015 GCF_036967045.1 Bacillus sp. JJ1609
GCTAGGCGCTGGAGCTGGATTAAGATAAATACATATACTTATCCACAAGTTTATTATTTTATAAATAATTTCTTAAACAAAAATAAGAGCCATGGGATAACCCATGGCTTTGTTTTACTCAGTTAATAGGAATTGCCAGTCTTACTGGACTTGCTTTTTTCTTTTTGTCATCACCCACTAGGTCACCAGATATAATTTCAACTTCGCTTAGTCCATCCAGTTCATCAACAATAAACCCGACATTCCCTTTTTTCATTTGACCTGCAGCGATTTCCCCATTCAATTCCTCTAGGTAAAAATCATCTTCCCATGTTTTGTGAATGGATCCATTGACTTTCATTAACGCTACGGGAGCGAAATGATAGTTTTCTTTTGAAGTATTTTCAATTTCGATTCCCATCTTTACGAAATCGAATTCTTCTTCATGCGTGTATGGATGAAAAAAATCAATCATGCTGTAGTCAGGAACAAAATGCAGCAACTTAATGTCCTTTATCGTATATTGGATACCGCCTAAAGTTAAATGCTTGTTTACTTCCTTGACTGCTTTTAAAGTAAGTTCACCTTTTCGATCAGTAACTGTGTCCCCTGCCTTTTTTAAAGTACTATCATCTGTTACTTGAGGATTGGGCACATAGATATTATGGGTTTTCGGCTCGTCAACTGCTTTAACAGCCCCAGCAGCTTTAGTTTCTTTAGTGGAGTCCTCATGAGCTGCTGCGGAACAGCCAGATAAAATTGAAAAAGCTAAAAGTAACGTGAGATATTTTTTCATTGAGAAACCCCTTCTCTAAGAAACTTCCCGCCGTGGCCTTGGCCCCGGCGGGAGATTTAATGTTTATTTTCTTTTGCCATTTTCAAGGATATCAAAAATATGCTTAGCATTGTCCGTGTTGTCAATCTGTCCGTAGAAGCGTTCTTTTCCAGGTCCAAAAGCGTATACCGGAACATCTTCACCAGTATGTCCGCCAGTCGTCCATCCTGTGTGGGAACGGCCATCAAAAATCTTTTCAATAGCGTTATCAATTGTTGATACCTTCTTTGTAGCTGCCGCATCTTTTACTGACTGGATTTCTTCAGCAGTCAATTCAAGATCGATATATTTCTTCAAAGTTTCTTCAACCTCAGCACCATTAGCTATTTCATTAGCCATGAAGTCAGGTGTCCGTTTTGCAGCCTTTACCGGCTCACTAAACCAGTTATATTCACCGTCTGCTCCGATTGAATATCCGCCTGTAGAGTGGTCAGCAGTTGCAACAACCAGAGTATGCTTGTCCTTCTTCGCAAATTCGATTGCAGCCTTATAAGCCTTTTCAAAGTCCTCCATCTCGCTCATAGCGCCAACAATATCGTTGTCATGGCCTGCCCAGTCAACCTGGCTGCCTTCCACCATCAGGAAGAACCCGTCTTTGTCCTGGTTTAAACGCTCGATCGCAGAGGTAGTCATATCCGCTAAGGATGGAGTTTTTTCTTCGCGGTCTATCATTTTAGGCATCCCGCCATCAGCAAATAATCCAAGGACTTTTCCATTTTTGTCATTAAGCATTTGCGTTTTGTCTGTAACATAGCTGTAGCCAGCTTTTTTGAATTCACCAGTAAGGTCTCTGTCCTGGCGTACAAAATTGCTTAATCCGCCACCAAGCATTACATCCACTTTATGTTCGCCGTTAATCATTTCATCATAGTAATCATCCGCAATCGAATTCATGTTTTTCCTTGAAATATCATGCGCACCAAAGGAAGCAGGGGTTGCGTGAGTGATTTCAGATGTAGCAACAAGTCCAGTTGCCTTGCCATTTTCCTTTGCTGCTTCTAGAACGGTTTTTACTGGTTTTTGATCATTATCAACAGCGATCGCTGCGTTGTATGTTTTAATCCCAGCAGACATCGCGGTTGCTGCTGCAGCAGAATCAGTTACATTCTGTTCAGGATCTTCAGGATATGTCATCTGGTTTCCAACAAGATACTTATCAAATTCGGTCTTTTCCATTTCAGGTGTTTCAGGGTTGTCCTTTAAATAACGATAAGCTGATGTATATGAATTACCCATGCCGTCACCTATTAAGAAAATCACGTTCTTAATTTCTGCACGATTATCACTTACATCATTTTCCGCCTTTGCATTAAATGTCCCTGCTAAGCTGCCGAACGCTACAGTGGAAAGTACAGCGAACGGGAGAATCTTCTTTTTAAAGTTTTTTTTAATCATTCCAAGACCTCCAGATAAGTTATTTAAGCCACTTCCCTACTATAAAGACAGTCTATTAATCTCTCATTAAATGAATGTAAAAGAAGGTTAATTAATTGTTACATCGCCCTTTACAATCTTGTTTATGGAATATAAGGGAAATAATTTCTGATGAAAATAAAAAAAGCAGGCTATGATTACCTGCTTCGATACCTTCTATTTCTTTTTTGTTTCCGGTTCAATACCAAAACACCGGCAGCAAGCAAAAGCAATATACCACCTACAATAGAATTAAGTGACAATACCCCGCTCTGTTCTGCCTTCTGTGTAGTATTCTTTACTTCTAGTTTTTTCTTTATTATCGGCTTCAGTTCAACGGTTTGGATAACCTTACCTTCTCCTTTTTCGATAGACAATACTCCATCTGAGTCAACAGTTCTCTTGCCCTCGGCAATTGGTTCAGTCAAGAAAGTATCCGCTTTAGAGATGAATCGCAGCTTCCCGCTTGTGAATTCTTCACCCTTTTTGACCTGAGAGGATTTAAAATTAGCGAATCCATAGTCAAACAGGTTAATTGTGTCATCGTATATTTTCCTTTTATATTCTGATTTTAACAGGATTGCAGTTAATTTAAGCTGGCCATTTTCAGCCGTAGTCGCTAATGTTTGCTTGGACTGGTCAACAAATCCCGTCTTTCCTCCGCTAACTCCTGGATAGGCGATTTCTCCTTTTAGCATCCGATGGTGAGACAAAATAGTTGTGTCCCAGGATTCTCCATCCCATTTCATTTGTTTTGTTCCAAAGATTTCACGAAAATCCTTGTTTTTCATCGCATAATTCAAGATCATGCCTAAATCCTTAGCCGTTGTATAATGATTCTCATCGAATAAACCGTGCGGATTAACAAAATGTGTTGCTTTTACACCTACCTCGGATTCAAGAAACTCATTAACATGTTGAGAATACTTTTCCATCGTCCCGTCCAGATGGATTGCGATTGCTAGTGCAGCGTCATTTCCAGAATTGATCAACATACCCTGGATAAGCTTTCTTAAAGTCACTTGCTCACCTGGATTTAAATATACCCTTGTTCCATCTATATTTAATACTTTTTCACTTACTATTACTTGATCATTCAAATTCCCTTTTTCAATTGCATAGATTGCTGTAGCAATCTTAGTGAGGCTTGCAGGATACATTTTCACCTCTTCATTTTTACCGAAGAGTATCGCACCCGACTGTGTGTCCATTAATACAGCAGCCTCCGACGTTAGTTCAGCGAAATCATCTTCAGCCTGTACAGGTTCATTTAAGGTATTAAATCCAAACATGATCAATATAGAAAGTATTATTAATTTCTTCATTCAAACACATCCATTATCCTAGTCTCCGAGTATAATTTTAGCAAATATATAACTAGATTTCTGCAAAGTTATTGAATTTTAATAATAATGGAATATTAAAGCATTATAGTTAAAATTCAGCGGAAAACCAGTGAACTTTGGGGCGAAATTAGTTAAAAAAGGAGTTTTTGAGTTGGTGAATTGCTTTGGCAAAGAAAATGCTGCCGGGCATTTTAAACATTGCGAAAAGGCAATCAATGCCTTAGAGATTCTCTTCTATATCTTCAGACAAGGCCGTTAATGGATCACAAAATATAAGCCCATCAAGAAAATCTTGATGGGCTATTTAGTAATGACGTGTTTAAATACTATTGATTCAAGATAAGGCACATATATCTCATCTCTGGCTAGAGCTGCCCCATAATCTCTTTTCAAATGACGCTCTGCATCGGAAAAACTCTCATACGGCCCTAATTTATCATTGTTACTTAGCGACACAAAATATTCCTTTCCCTCAGCATAAATCAAAAATAAATTCCTTTCTCTATTCTCATAAAGACAGCCATTCTTTGATTCCTTGAGGTTATAAACATTTCTTGCTGCATCCTGTCTGATAGGATCGAGAGGAAAGGCTTCATCTATGTAGCGAGTATATGCTTCACCGCTCATTGAACATCCAGCCGCCTTTGCGTGACCACCACCACCATACTCTCCTGCAACAGCTGAAACATCTACATTGTCATGTATGGTCCTGAAACTGATTTTTTTGCCTCCCAAATTGATAATGGCTATATAATCCAGATGAAGGAATTCTTTCCCTAGTTCATTACCCAATTCAGAATGGTAGGATTCAGCGTGGACAATCCCCCCATATAGTCCATTTGAGTTTATCTGTACAATTTCACGCTTCTTCCTTCTAATATATCGATCAATTTTATCTTCTTCCATTTCCAGCAGTTTTTGCTCAAATTCATCAAATTCAAAATGCTCTCCTGTCTGGAGACGAGGAACAATCCGTTCTTCAAAATCTTCTATCGATATCATAAAAAATAAATCATTTAAGTTTTTCGCCTTGTAATTTTTGAGAATATCCCAGTCCCATGTATCATACTGCCTGACGAGTTCTACAAATTCATCTATTGACTCATTTTTTTGCAAATGCTTCTCATTAACTAGATATTCATATACCAGCGAAGCAGCACTTGTTAGCGTCCCGTTTTGGTCTTCTACTTTAACATCGCCCCAAGTGTAATCATTGAAATGCAAAGCTGTTTTATGGTGGTCAATCAGCTTTGCTTTTCCTCCAGCTAAAACAAATTCATTTATTTTTTCAGCCATCTCACTATTGACTGACAGATCAGTAATAAACAATAAATCCTCTTTCTTCATTCTGTCATTCATTCTTTCAAAATATCGCTCCACCTGAAAGTTTAGACCAGAAACCGAATTATATCGAACCTCCACTCTTTCTCCAAAGGCAAGCCTAAATAGAATCCCGCAGGCAACTCCATCCAGATCGTTATGTGTGAATAAACGGTACATAGCTTCCTCCTTACATTTTCTCTAATTTATGGTTTGTTTACTGGTTTCAAACTATTCCTCTAAAAAAACACATAGAAACCTGAAAAATTTAGACAAGTTCTTTATATGGACGAGCATAAATATTTAAAAAGGAGGTGAAAATATGCATTTCATCGTTGTGAAAAAAAGAGCATTATACTTAGTGGGCGTACTTGCTCTTCTTGCTATAATTGGATCATTTTGGATGAACTTCAAGTCGGATGCCACTCCAGCTATTAGCCAGCAAAAAGAGACAATCCGTGAGATTCACCTGGTAACCGGTGAATTTAAATCATCAACAGAAGATGGAAAAGAAATTGAGGCCTATCGTTGGGACCCAGGAACCATCTTTGTTGAAAAAGGAGAAAAAGTCCGATTAAAAATTTTAGGGGTTAATGGAAAAGAACACCCATTCATTATTGAAGGTACAGATATTAAAGGTATTGTTAAAAAGGGGGAAGAAACAGTCGTTCCTCTGCAATTTGACAAAGAAGGAACCTATAGACTTATTTGCATGATACACACTAAAGCAGAAAACAGCGGTCCGATGATCGCTTACATTGTGGTTGATTAATATATTCCTTTCTAAGAACAGGATTCCATATCCTGTTTTTTCTTTTTCTTTATCTCCCCTTCTCCTCTATTTGACACAAAACATACAAAACAATACATCCATAGTGGCAACGTTTCCTGATAGTATTATTTATCATACATATTCTTATATAACAGAACCCATAAAGTCATAGATAATTATAATACAGTTTACTTGGACAATATTCAAAAAACACATTTTCAATTGATATTCACACATTGTTCATCATTTCACAATATTGTCACACCCAAACTGTTATAGTCATAGTATGATGAAAGTGTGATAACTGTTATATAAATAATTACTTCTGAGGTGACTTAAAATGGAACAGTGGAAAGGTTTTAAAAACGGTACTTGGCTGGAAGAAATCAATGTTCGAGATTTTATCTTAAATAACTACACTGAATATACAGGTAATTCAAGCTTCCTGGTAGGAGCCACTGAGGAAACAAACCTTCTGTGGCAGCAGGTCCTGGAATTAACAAAACAGGAGCGCGAGAATGGCGGAGTTTTGGATATGGACACAGAAGTCGTGTCAACCATCACATCTCATGGCCCAGGATATCTGGACAAAGCAAAAGAAAAGGTTGTTGGCTTCCAGACCGATCAGCCATTTAAACGCTCAATGCAGCCATTCGGAGGCATTCGCATGGCTAAGGCTGCATGTGAAGCATTTGGTTATGAACTGAATAAGGAAGTTGAAAAAATCTTCACAGATTTCCGCAAGACACATAACCAGGGTGTGTTCGATGTTTATACAAAGGAAATGCTCCAGGCACGTAAAGCTGGTATCATCACTGGGCTTCCTGATGCTTATGGACGCGGACGCATCATTGGGGACTACCGCCGTGTTGCGCTGTATGGTGTTGACTTCCTTATGGAGCAAAAGAAGAAAGACCACGGTTTGACAAGCAGCGTCATGACAGAAGACACTATGCGCCTTAGAGAGGAAATTTCAGAACAATACCGTGCATTAAATGAATTGAAAAAGCTTGCTGAAAGCTATGGCTATGATATTTCTAAGCCGGCTTCTAACGCAACAGAAGCTTTCCAATGGGTTTACTTTGCTTATCTAGCTGCAATAAAAGAGCAAAACGGTGCGGCAATGAGCCTAGGACGTGTGGCTACCTTCCTGGATATATTCATCGAGCGCGACCTGCAAAACGGCACATTGACTGAACAAGAAGCACAGGAACTGGTCGACCACTTCGTCATGAAGCTCCGACTTGTAAAATTCGCAAGAACACCTGATTATAATGAATTGTTCAGCGGTGACCCAACCTGGGTAACGGAATCAATCGGCGGCATGGCGCATTGCGGCAAGTCACTTGTTACGAAAAACTCTTTCAGATTCCTTCATACACTAGATAATCTGGGACCTGCTCCTGAACCTAACCTGACTGTTTTATGGTCTCCTGGCCTTCCAGAGAACTTTAAGAAGTATTGTGCGGAAATGTCGATTAAAACCAGCTCAATACAATATGAAAACGATGACCTGATGCGCCCTGAATATGGCGATGACTATGGAATTGCCTGCTGTGTATCAGCAATGGAAATCGGAAAACAGATGCAGTTCTTCGGTGCACGTGCAAACCTAGCAAAAGCACTGCTTTATGCCATCAATGGCGGTGTTGATGAGAAGCTTAAAATCCAAGTGGCACCAGGTTTCAGCCCGATCACAAGCGAAGTTCTCGACTATAATGAAGTCATGTCAAAATTCGATAACGTCATGGAATGGCTCGCAGGCCTCTATATCAACACTTTGAACATCATTCATTACATGCATGACAAATACAGCTATGAAAGAATCGAAATGGCGCTTCATGATACTGAAGTCCTTCGCACAATGGCAACAGGAATTGCCGGTTTAAGCGTCGTAGCCGATTCCTTAAGCGCGATAAAATACGGGAAGGTTAAAGTAATCCGCGATGAAAATGGCATTGCAGTTGACTTCGAAACTGAAGGTGATTTCCCTAAATACGGAAATAATGATGACCGCGTTGACAGTATCGCAGTTGAAATCGTAAAAACCTTTATGAAAAAGCTGCGTAAGCACCCAACTTACCGCAATTCATTGCATACAATGTCAATCCTTACCATTACTTCAAACGTTGTATATGGTAAGAAAACCGGAAATACACCAGACGGAAGACGAGCTGGCGAGCCATTCGCTCCTGGAGCAAATCCAATGCATGGCCGGGATACAAAAGGAACTCTTGCTTCCCTGTCTTCTGTCGCAAAACTACCATACAGCTATGCTATGGATGGAATCTCAAACACCTTCTCCATCGTTCCAAAAGCGCTTGGAAAAGAGGAAGAAAGCCGCACAAGCAATCTCGTATCCATCCTCGATGGCTACGCAATGAAAGATGGCCATCATTTAAATGTTAACGTGTTTAATAGAGAAACTCTAATGAATGCCATGGCACACCCAGAAGAATATCCACAGCTGACCATCCGTGTATCTGGCTATGCAGTAAACTTCATCAAGCTGACACGCGAGCAGCAAATGGATGTAATCAACCGTACTTTCCATGAATCTATGTAATGAATAGCCGTATGAAAGCGGCGGAGAACAAGGAGTTCCCTCCTACTCTGAGGAACTCCTGTTTTACCAGAAAGGAGCAATCATCATGAACGGAAACATTCATTCTATCGAAACATTTGGCACTGTCGACGGACCAGGAATCCGCTACGTTATCTTTACACAGGGGTGCCTGCTGCGCTGCCAATTTTGCCATAACGCAGACACCTGGGAGATCGGCACTGGCAAACAGGTGGCTGTTTCCGAAATCATCGATGATTTAACTACCTATTTACCATTCATTCAATCATCAGGCGGGGGCATAACTGTCAGTGGTGGTGAGCCATTGCTGCAGATTCCGTTTATTACAGAGCTTTTCAAGGAGTGTAAAAAGCTAGGCATCCATACTGCTATTGATTCATCAGGTGGCTGCTTTTCAAGTGCGCCCCTCTTTCAGGAGCAACTGGAGGAGTTAATGAAATATACTGACCTAGTCTTATTGGATTTGAAGCAAATCAACAGGAAAAAGCACATTAAACTTACAGGCATGGCTAATGACCATATTCTTGAATTTGCCCGCTACCTATCAGACCATCATATTCCCATTTGGGTACGGCATGTCCTTGTACCAGGAGTGACAAACGATATCGAAGACCTCACTCAATTGGGAGAGTTTATTGGAACCCTTGAAAATGTTAAAAAGGTAGAAGTTTTGCCGTACCACAAGCTTGGTGTTTACAAGTGGGAGGCTCTAGGGCTGGAATATCCTTTAAAGGACGTTGAACCTCCTGCCGATGCTGAAGTTGAAAATGCATATGAATTATTGACAGCCAAGGTTCGAATAGTTTAATAGGTTATGAAAAACAGCAGACAAAGTTGTCTTGCTGTTTTTTTCTGCACACCTTTTTGATATTTATCAAGTATGATTAAGATATCAGCTGCAGGTGGAGGAGTTTCTCTATGTATCAGTTTTTCAATGATATCAGCCGGTTCTTAAGCCGTCCATTTTTTACACTGGTTAACCAAACAGAACAAATTCCTATTTTGGCGAGTTTCTTGCTGGGACTGGTCGGTGCCCTAGCACCCTGCCAGCTGACAGGAAACCTTGGAGCCATCACATATTATGGGAATCGCAGCCTGCAAACAAGAAGTCAATGGGTTGATATAGGCTACTTCATCCTAGGAAAAATCACCGTTTTCTCTTTGCTTGGAATGGCTTTTTGGTTAATCGGCCAAAGCTTCCAGGAGATTTTGCCTGGTTTTTTTTCATTGTTCAGGAAGCTTATGGGGCCATTATTCGTTCTGATTGGATTTACTCTTATCGGCGTATTGACACTTAATTGGCTAACTAGGTTAACAACGCTCTTGCCAAAATGGAAAGGAAATGGACGAACTGGTTCTTACTTAATGGGAGCAAGCTTCTCAATTGCGTTTTGTCCCACCATGTTTTCGTTATTCTATTTCACCCTTATGCCCATTGTACTTAGCTCGTCATACGGGGCTGCTTTGCCGTCAATTTTTGCGATTGGCACCTCAATTCCTGTCATCATTTTTGCAGGGATCATTTCATTTATAGGTCTTGATGGCTCCTTAATGAAGAAAAGCCGCAAATTTGGCATCCTTATCCAGAAGATTGCAGGGTATTTTTTAATCATTCTCGGAATTTTAGATACTATTACCTATTGGGCATAGCAGAAAAAGGCTGACACCGTGTGTCAGTCTTTTAGTTTATGGGTTAATTTTACTAAAGCCTCAGTGATTTCCTTCCGTTCAGAATCTGCAATTACGGATGAAATTATCTCTTCTTTAGAAAGTTTGTCAATTGCTTCGTGTTCAGCATAATAGGCAAATTTCATTAAGATTTCCATTTGCTTTTCTTTTAATTTAGGGTTTATTTTGAACAGTTCTTCAAGTTCTCCAATCGCTATTTCCATCTTCAATTGGTAATTAGCCAAGAATTCATCTGTCATTGTTTTTGTTAAATAATATTTACCCTTAGCTTTTTTTATCTCATCAATAGCTTTTTCATACCTGTACAGCTTTGTAAGGATTTTTTCATACTCTGAATGATTCTCGTCTTTCATATTGACTCCCAAATATGAAATAAGCGGCTTTATGGAAAGTCCCTGCACGAGAAGGGAAAAAAGGACAACGCTGAAAGCAAGGATTAACAAATTCTCTCTTCCTTGAAAATCTCTAGGAAGACTTAATACTAGTGCTATGGACAATGAACCTTTAAGGCCTCCCCAATTTAGGATGTGTTTCCAATTGGTGCTGAAGCTTTTTACAGAAATCATACTTAGATATACCGCTGCACTTCTGGATATCAGGACGATAATAATTGCTCCTATAATCATTCCCCATTTATCATTTATATCAATCCTTGTAATTTCCAGTCCAATCATTAAAAAGACAATAGAATTGGCTAAAAGTGCTGTAACTTCCCAAAAATTATTAATATTAAGTTTCGTAGTTGGACTCATCCCTATCCTTGCTCCGAAATTGCCAAAAATCAAAGCCCCTACAACTACTGCTATTACACCAGAAGCATGAACACTTTCAGCAATTAAAAAAGATCCATAAAACAAAATGATACTAAAGATGATCTCTAGTGGATAATCATCATAATATTTTGTCAATACTGAGAATCCATATCCCATAGCTCCGCCGATAATCAATCCTAAAGAAATTACCCTGATAAAATCCCAAACGCCTAATCCAAGTCCAGACCAGCCAGCGTCTAAATATGTAATCAGAGAAAAGGCTGAGATTTTAAATAGGACGACAGCTAGGCCGTCATTGAATAGACTTTCCCCTTCGATTACTACTTCGAGCCTCTTCTTTACACCAACACTTTTAAAAATAGACAATACACTAACCGGGTCAGTCGCACTCATTAGCGCTCCAAAAACGAAGGCAGCTGATAATGATAATCCAAGTAAATAGTAAGCAGAAAAACCGATAATGAGAAAGGACAACAAGGTTCCTGCAAAAGCTAAAGCAAGAATAGGCTCCTTATTATCTTTCAAATGAGAAAATGGCAGCTTCAGGGCTGCTTCCCCCAGTAGTGCAGGAAGAAATAAAGTGACTATGACAAAATTAAAAATCTCACCTTCAGTGATAAACAGCTTTAAGGGTTCCAGCATGCTCACGTTCAATAACCCGATTATTGCCCCAACAATTACTAATGCAATTGGATAGGGTTGCTTCACCTTTTTGGCAATGGCCGTTGTACCCGCTGCAATCATAACCAAAAACAGACCAGTTTTAAATATTTCATGCAGATTTAAATCTACCAAATAATACACCCCCTTTTTTTATTATTCTTGTATAGATTCTCCCCTAACCAAAAGATAATAATTAATTTCTATTGACAAAAAAATCTGTGAATATTAAAGTCAATATGTAAACTAAAATACATAAAGGTTAACAAAAGGGGAGAACAAACGAATGAACAAACAACAGCTGAAACTAAGAATGATGATCATTACCGCTTTATTCGCCGCCATTATCGGTGTTTTGGCTCAAATGACGATTCCGCTTCCGCTTGTGCCGATCACTGGTCAAACATTGGCAATCGGTCTAGCCGCTACTATACTAGGATCTCGTTATGGCACTATCTCAGTTCTGCTTTATCTATTTATCGGTGCAGTCGGTGTACCCGTTTTTGCCGAATTCTCTGGCGGTTTTTCAAAGCTTGTAGGACCAACCGGGGGATATTTAGTTGGTTTTGTCCCAGCGGCCTTCATCATTGGCTGGGTGCTTGAAAAGACTTCTTTTACTTTTATGAATGCCATGATCGGAAATACAATCGGTATGCTGATCACTCTTATTTTTGGAACAGTCTGGTTGAAGATCGCACTGGAAATGTCATGGACTGCGGCATTCACAAGCGGCTTTGCACCTTTTATCATTGTGGGAGTTATTAAAGCAGCATTGGCTTCCTGGATTGGAATCATTGTCCGCAACAGGCTTGAAACAGCAAAACTTCTTGTTCCACATTCAAATCTCTCAAAATCAGCTTAAGGAAAAGCCATGGATCATATCCATGGCTGTTCTTTTTTAGGCAATATTCATATTTTCCTTATATCCAGGCTCGCAATAAATACATACAGGTTCATCATAATCAGTTGAATTAACGTCTTCCCCATTATATTCTATTCCACATAACGAGCATTCAACCATCTCATCGCCGGCATTCTCTGCCGCTTCAGTAATGGAATCATTCACCTTCAATTCCCCGATCCATATCCCGCTGATATTTGACATTTCAGTTTCTATATATAATTTAGCTGCTTCCTCTGTTTCCCATACTCCATGATCCCACAGCATCTCCTCAGCACTTCCTGAATTGATCATTAATCCATATACGGTTTTCATTTTTTTGCTACCCCTTTCAATAGGCGCATTATTTGAAGGATTGTCCTATATAATTAGCCCATTTTCCAGTATTTGAAACCACACTCCCTTTAACAATCTTTGGAAATGAAACCTTTTAGATCATTATTACGTATAGGATAAAAGTTCAAATTGATTACTGCATTGGAATGAAATATACTTATACAATGAGCTGGGAAATCGGAGGTGAAGGCATGCTGCTTGAGGTGTACACCCAGTCCATAGATGCGACTGGATTATATAGTGTTTATTTGGCCCTGCTGTTGAGCATGTCAATTTCCGCCTTCTGGATTGTTAGTGATACCTATTTCAGTGAATCCTATGTAGTCAATATTAAATTCAAACCATCAGTTTCTGAAACAGCTTTTAAAAATCAAGCTGAACTAGGATTGAGAATCCAGCTGCTGAGACTTAAACGAATAAAAATAAAAATAGATCCTGGTGATGAAGATCATTCATTTTTCTCTCTTATTTACTGACAAAGATCAATATCAGGAGGAGAAAAATGAAAAAACTTTACACAATGATTTTATTACTATTTACCCCAATGTTTTTAGCAGGATGCCAGTCAATGACCAATGATGGCTCTTTCTTTCAGTCAACATTTGTCAACCCATTCGGATGGCTGATTCACGTTTTTGCCGGCCTTACTGGTGGGAGTTTTGGATTGGCGATTATTTTCATTACCTTAATGATAAGGTTAATCTTAATGCCACTTATGCTGAAGCAATATAAAAACCAGCAGAATATGAAAGAAAAAATGGAAGTCCTTAAACCAGAGATGGATCAGATTCAGAAAAAGATAAAAAGTACAAAGGATTCCGCTGAGCAAAAGAAATTACAGCAGGAAATGATGGGGTTGTACCAGAAGCATGGTGTTAATCCTCTATCTGTTGGCTGCCTGCCAATGCTGATACAAATGCCTATATTAATGGGACTTTACTATGCAATAAAAAGTTCTTCTGAAATTGCAAGCCATTCATTCCTATGGTTCAACCTTGGACATTCAGATATATGGATTACTGTTGCAGCGGGATTGATATACTATTTGCAATTCAAAGTCTCTCAATCGAATATGACAATGGAGCAGCAAAAGCAAATGAAGTTCATGGGGCTGATTTCACCAATTATGATCGTCATGTTCTCTTTGAACGCCCCATCTGCCCTTCCACTTTATTGGACAGTTGGCGGGATATTACTCATTGCACAAAATTTGCTGGCAAGGAAGATGTACGGCGGACAAAAAAGCCTAATCAAAGTTGAACAACAAATATAATCGTATCTACAAAAGCCAGGGACATGGTTTCCCTGGCTTTTTCATTTTGCTGGCAAGTTTTAACCTAACTTTTGATTTCCCAAATCACCAATATTTTTCTTCACTTACACTCATGCAAAGGCTTCGCACCCTGAAATAAGACATTAAGCGGTATATCCGAGCTGTTTACCTTGAACTATTGGAGACTCATATTTTCAAGGTAGCCTTCCAGAAGAATTTTATAGTTGACATTTATTTTTACAGGAAGCTATACTTTGAGATAATGATATTGAAAGGAATGGTAAAGAGCCGATGAAGTACTAATCTTATTTTCTGCCCGATTTTTCGAATATGAAAAACGTGTTGCCCGGAAATAGGATTAGTCTGCCCATTTTACCATTCCATATCGGTTTATATGCCAGCTTAAGCATGCTGTTATATACAGTATCATGCTTTATTTTGTGTATAGTAAATCTTATGCGAATGTTTTGCAGACCTCCAGGGTAACTATAGGGAGGTTTTTTTGATGGATAAAATACTCACCTTTAATTAACAAGGCAAAAAAGAAAGGTGGAGTTTTTATGACATTGTTGAAAATAAGAGGTATTCAGAAGAGCTTTAATGACAGAACGATCATCAAAAACGCAGAATTTGAAATCAAGGAAGGCAGCCGGATTGGACTTGTCGGAAACAATGGCTCTGGCAAAACAACGTTAGCTCATATTATTAATGGAAATTACTTGCCAGATGCCGGGTTTATTGAAACCTTCGGCAGAACGATAAACATTGGATATCTTAAACAATCAACAGAATATACAGTCAATGAGTTTGATGAAGCCCTCTCAAATTCAGAGTCTAACCTATTTATGCACTCGAGCCATCTGGGACTTAACAAACTCTTGGAATGGGATGAAACTCAGCTGGCGAATTTGAGTGGGGGTGAAAAATTAAAGCTCTCACTCGCACGAGTATGGGCGGATAGACCAGAATTGCTTATACTTGATGAACCAACAAACCACTTGGATCTGCATGGCACTGAATGGCTAATTAAGGAATTGGCTGCGTTTAAAGGATCAGTCATCATTATATCTCACGATCGGTATTTCCTTGACCGGACAATTAATGAGGTCATTGAAATTGAAGATGGAGTAACCAAATGGTTTAATGGTAACTATTCTGCTTACCACGCGGAAAAACAAAGGCTTTATGAGGTTCAGCTTCACCAATACGTAACACAGCAAAAATATAAAGAGCAAATTCAACAGCAGATTGCCAATTTGAAAAATTGGTCAGAAAAAGCCCATAAGGATTCTACCAAGCAAGGCAGCAGTTCAGAAAGAAGACAAATCGGCTTTAAGGAGTACCATCGTGTTAAAGCAAAAAAAATGGATATTCAGATTAAATCCAAGATGAAACGATTGAATCAAGAGCTTGCAAAAAACGAAGTTCAACAGCCAAAACAAGCAGCTAGGGTTAACTTTCAATTCCAAGAAAGCAAGAAACGCGGAAAAAGGATATTAGAAGCATCAGGACTGGAGAAATGGTTTGGAAATCGTTGCTTATTTAAAGAGAGTCATTTTTATATGAACTATAGGGAAAGAATGGCGATTATCGGTGTAAACGGAAGCGGAAAAACTACACTTATAAAAATGCTCCTTGGTGAAGCGGAAGCAACCTCGGGTAATATTTGGTTAAGCGAATCGGTAGGGATTGGATACCTGACCCAGGATGTTTCGGACCTCCCTTCTGCAAAAACAGTGTTAGAATACACCGGATTAACTGACCGCAATGAACTTAGCAAGGCCAGGACCATTTTTGCTAACATTGGCTTGACCGAGGAAAAGCTTACTGTCCCAATCGGCAGTTTAAGCCTCGGAGAACGAACTCGAATAAAACTGGTCTTGATGCTCATGAATGATATTGATCTACTGATCCTTGATGAACCGACAAATCATCTTGATTTAGCCAGCAGGGAAAGTTTGGAGAAGACTTTGATGGAATTTCCGGGCTCGATGCTAATTGTTTCGCACGATGTTTATTTCCTAAATAAAATCAGCGAAAAGCTCCTCATAATCGATGGTGAGAAGATTATCAGAAAAGAAACAGGCTTAAAGGAATACAACCAGCCTGCCCCTTCTTTTTCCAGTGATATAGAAAGAGAAGAACAGCTGATGGTCCTTCAAAACGATATTACAGCAATTATTGGCAGGCTTTCTTTTATGAGTAAGGATGATCCTGAGTATAAAGAGCTAGACCAAAAACTCTCCTTATTGATGATGAAGAGAAAAACGTATACACAGAAAGAAGGGTAACCCAATATACAACGCCCTTTACACAAGAGCTCTTCTGCAGCATAAAGTTTTAGCTTAACGAAATATAGGGATATGAATGATAACAAGAGTGCTTTATTTTTCAAGAGTGCAGCAAGGATCAATTTTTTTCGGCACATCGGCAATTTACCGATGTGCCTTTTGGTGCTTATTCCGTTCTTTATCCTGGCTAAATTCTCTTCATCATATCCTGTAATAAAGATTTCACCATTGGCCACTCCTCTTTAATGATACTAAAAACAACAGTGTCTCTTACATAACCACCAGAAATTATCCGATGTTTACGAAGCACGCCTTCCTTTTTCGCGCCAAGACGGGCAATTGCAGTTTGGGAACGAAAATTCCTTGAATCCGTGTTAAATTGGACACGATTCCTATCCATCTCCTCGAAAGCGTATTGAAGCATCAGGAATTTTGTTTCCGTATTCACCCTAGTCCTCCAATAATCTGGATGATACCAGGTCCAACCGATTTCCAGGCTTTTATGAGATTCTGACAGATCTAGATAACGCGAGCTTCCAATGATCTTGCCGCTTTCATTATCTAAAACCACGAAAGGGATCTGCGTACCTTTTTCTCTTTCCCCAGTTGCTGCTTCGATTGTAAGCTTCATATCTTCCCTGCTCTTAATTTTCGAAGATGTATATTCCCATATTTCCTGAGCATTAGCAGCATTCCATAAATCATCCAACTGCTCCATTTCCATTGGCACCAATGTAACTGTTGGACCCTCAAGGCTGATATGCTTTTTCATTTTCCTTCACTCCTCAAATAAATCTATATTACTTAATCATATCACTGACGGATTATGACGGGAACTTTATTCTATAAATGTGGTGTTTCCGCATGATTATTGATTTTCGTAAAAAGGCTTCTTCACGCAACTTAATTATTTTCGGCTCTTTTAAAAGTCAGAAGTTGGACTTTTTCATAATTTTTCCGGTAGAAAGCGAGCATCCTTTTGTTCCAGTGAACAATACTCTAAAAGCAACAATTGTTACGAAAACAGCCTAATTTTTTTGAAGACTAGCTTTACGAAAAATTCATTATAAGGGATGCAAGAGCAACAATGTTTTACGAAAAAACTAAAAAAGGACTGCCGCATTAATATTGCAGCAGTCCTCCTATTATTTGATTTCTTCAAAATACTCTTTGTAGTAACCGCCGACTTTACCAGAGTTATCTACAATGAAATAAAATTCTTCTGTTTCATTTTTAACATCATACACTTTACCAGTTGTGAGCTTGTTATTAACAATGTATTTTTTTGCATCTGTATGAACGCATTTTAGTTTTTTGTTCGTTTCGCGTTCGTGCCAGTTCTGGTGAATCATTTGCTGCCACTTCCTTTACTTTGTCTAATACCCTCTAGTATAAAGAATAGGCAATCTATTTAGCAATAGTTAGCTTGCATTAGCTTCTTCACCCGCGAGTTGGAACCCGCGTATTTCTGATCGATCAAATGTAAGAGTTTCACCCGTGATCACATTTTTCAAAGTTATATAACAAACATCACAAATGATATCTTTGCGAATATACTGTAAAAATGAAAAGCGCTCGTTTTTATAAATCAGCTCATAAAATCCTTTTGTGGTAAATCCATTCATGTTAATCTCCTCTTTCCAGGATGTTTTCATCTTGGTGTTGGCTGTGTCTTTATATACCACCAATAATACTCGTATTAAACATCCCGGTAAAAAAAGGATTAAAAATATTAGAGGCTGTTGGTCGGCAATATCAAATCTTCACCTTCATTTTTTGCTGAATTTATCGCCGCTGATACTTCATAACAATCCATCAATTCTGCCTGATAAGGGACAAGCAATTTCTTTAGTTCATCCGTCTTGTCCATGGAGCGGTCAAGCCACATTTCCATCTTGTCTTCAGGAAGGATCACTGGCATTCTGTCATGTACGCTTCTCGTTACATCATTTGGTGTAGTAGTGATGATCGTGCAGGAAGTAATCTTTTTTCCGTTTTTACTCCAGTTTTCCCAAAGCCCAGCCAAGGCAAATGCCTTTTTGTCTTTCATCCCAAACCGGAAAGGCTGTTTCTGGTTTCCTTCTTTTTTCCACTCGTAAAAACCATCGGTTAGAATTAGACAGCGCCTTTTTTTTAGGGCATTTTTGAAGCTTGCCTTTTCATCAACTGTTTCAGCGCGAGCGTTAATCATCTTATAGCCGATTTTTTCATCATCAGCCCAAAACGGAATAAAGCCCCATCTCATTTTCACTCCTTCCCTGCGTTCTCCATTATGGAAAACGGTCAAAATATCCTGTCCGGGGGCAATGTTATATCGAGGGTCGAGATCCCCATAATATTCAAAGTTAAACTGTTCTTGCAACGAATCAATGGATTCAAACAATGAAAACCTTCCACACATAATCGTTCCCTCCATCATTACCTTCATTTTTTTATTATAATTCCCTTCCATATGAGGAAGTAACATCCCTTCTAATTCGAAAAAAAAACTCTAACTTTTTTGTATGAGTACAGAATCATGCGTATGAATTTATATTCCCAAGCAATATCCGACTGTTAAATAGAGCAAAAAAATAAGCCAGTGATCCTTGTAGAACCACCGGCTTAATTATATATTTGTCGTATCCATTTTCTTTTTCGGCTTCATTCTCAAGGCTAAATTTATTGCAACCAGTATAGGAATAAGCGAAGCAATCGTGAAGCCAAGTGCATAGGCTGGGATGCTTTCAATTAGGACCCTCTCGCTGATGCTCATACCAATGAAGCTTATCCCGATACCGTCACCATCTACGTGATTGATGACAGTCCAAAGTTCAATCCCTTTTTCCAAGAATAATATACTTAAGATTGACAGTAAGAACACTATCAGCCATTTCATTCGAGCATACCCCCCTAGTCGTGCATCGTACTTTAAAATGCCAGTGTATACACTATATTATAGGGAGTAATATTGATAAATAATATATCAGCAGTACAGTTGTAACAAAACGTTCAAATTGATATATTTTATTTCGTAATTTCATAAGAAAAATTTCCAAATCAAATAGACAGCATTTCTGCTGCCTGTATCAATACTTAAAGAATTTTATACCTTCTTAAGCTCCTCGACCACTTCCATAGCCTGCTCCCTAAGCTTGAACTTTTGTATTTTCCCAGAAGCTGTCATCGGATAGCTTTGGGTGAACTCTAAATATCTTGGAATCTTATGCTTTGAAATTTTTCCTGTGCAGTATTCTTTAATTTCAGAGGCGCTTGCCGATTCGCCTTCTTTTAAAATAATCCAGGCCATGACTTCCTCACCATATACGCTATCCGGAATGCCTACAACCTGCACATCCAGGACCTTAGGGTGTGTGTAAAGGAATTCTTCAATTTCTCGAGGATAAATATTTTCTCCTCCCCTAATGATCATGTCCTTCAATCTTCCCGTGATCCTACAGTAGCCGTTTTCATCCATGACAGCTAAATCTCCGGTATGAAGCCATCCTTCTTCATCGATCGCCTCTCTAGTAGCATCAGGATTCTTATAATATCCCTCCATAACAAGATATCCGCGTGTGCAAAGCTCTCCCTGGACTCCCCGTGGCACTTCTTCAGTTGTGCCTGGCTTAACAATCTTTGCTTCAACATGTGGCAAAGCCTTGCCGACTGTCTCCACTCTCAATTCGAGAGGATCGTTTGTTCTTGTCTGGGTTATGACTGGAGACGATTCGGTTTGTCCATAAGCAATTGTTATTTCTGTTGCTCCCATTTTTTCATTAACTGCTTTCATTACTTCTATAGGGCAATTAGATCCTGCCATTATACCTGTTCTTAACGATGACAGATTGTATTTATTAAAGTCATTGTCATTTAATTCTGCGATGAACATGGTCGGTACGCCATGCAATGCTGTACATTTTTCTTTTTCTACTGTTTCAAGAACGACTTTTGGATTGAATTCCTGAACTGGTACCATTGTTGCTCCTACTGTGGCACAGGCAAGTGTTCCCATCACACAGCCAAAGCAATGGAAAAATGGCACTGGAATGCAGAGTCGGTCTTGATCTGTCAGTTTCATAGCTAATGCTACATTATAAGCGTTATTGACAATATTACGGTGAGTCAGCATTACACCTTTAGGAAAACCAGTTGTCCCGGAAGTGTATTGCATATTAATTACGTCGCTTTGTTTAAGCGTTCCCATCCTTCTGTCGAGCTCATCTTCTGAAACGCCATCCGCCATGTCCAGGATATCCTGCCAGCTGAAAGTTCCTGGAAAACGTTTATCTCCCATCACAATAACATTTTTCAGGAATGGAAGTCTGCTGCTATCAAGCATGCCTGGCTCACTTGTTCTAAGCTCTGGAACAATTTCATACAACATATCAATATATGAAGCATCTTTAAATTGTTCCATTAAAATGATTGTAGTAGAATCGGATTGCTTTAAAAGGTACTCAAGCTCAGCAGTCCGATAATTGGTGTTTACAGTTACAAGAACTGCGCCCATTTTCCCAGTGGCAAACTGGGTTACTACCCATTCTGGTGTATTAGAGGACCAAACTGATACATTTTCTCCCTTTTGCACACCTAACTTCATCAGTCCTCTTGCCGCTTTCCTGCATAGACTGTTGAATTCTTCATAACTCATCCTAAGGTTTCGGTCAGCATAAACAACAGCTTCATGATCAGGATAGGTTTTGGCCTGAACCTCTAATAATTCACCCACAGTGTATGGCAGCAAACTTTCCATCGTTCAACCTCCTAATTAAGTTAATTATGTAAACGTTTACCATAAACTATAACATACATGTTTGAATATTCGATATTTTTAAAATATATTCCTTCCACTTTCCTAAAATCCATAAAAAAAAGCAGGGATTTTTCCTGCTTCGAATCAATTATCATGCCTTTGACCCCTAAAAAATAGTCGGATCGTTGTTGGGCGCTGAGGACTTTTTGAACTTCATTAAAATAATTTTGAAATCAAGTAAATGACTCCTGCCAGGAGCCATACGTACGTAGCTGGTCATATTGGAGGAAAGCCGGAAAACTTGCCTGGTTCCTCTTCACCTGTACGCTTTGGTCCGATGCCTCAGGACCCGCCTGCACATTGTTTATTTTTAGACTCTTCTTCCATCACTTTCACCTCACTAATTTTTAAGGTCTACACCACCATTTATGAAGATAGATTTAAAAAGAGGAAAGCATTGCTCTCCTCTTATCTTAACTCTTAGTGTGTGTGGTGAACTGCGCAGCGATTTGGCCCGATTTCCAGTTCCATCGCTTCATCTGCAGTAACTTCTTTAACCCCGCGGTTGATTGCGACAATATCTTCAAAGTTTGGAGGTGTATCACTCGATGCCGATTGTGCAACATGGTCGACAAATTCTTCAATTGTTTTGCCTTCCATCATTTCATTTTGATTTCGTATCAACCCTAATTGACTTCCAATAAAACAATCAGCATTGACTTCACCATCGAAGTCAGCGTAATGTCCCGGCAATACGATCACATCATCAGCAATTTGAGAAACCTTGCTATATACAGTTTCGTATAGGTCTTCTGCCCATTCTGCTGCCTTACCGCCTAAATCAGGGCGGCCGAGACCGTTTACGAAAATAGTATCTCCTGAGAAAAGAAGCTTATTATTTACAAAAAACGAAACACTACCAGGGGTATGTCCAGGAGTCTTTAATGCCAATACTTCAAGAGAGATGTGATCAAATTCAATTTTATCATGTTGCTCTAAAGCTTCAAAGTCAAATACTGCGCCTTCACTCTTCATAAGGTAATATTTTGCCCCTGTCAATTCAGCTAGCTGCTTTCCGCCAGATAAGTGATCGGCGTGCAAATGTGAATCAACAATGTGTGTAATTTTTACGTTTTCTCTTTCAGCAACTGCAGTATAACGTTCTGTGAATCTTGAAGGATCAACAACGAGTGCTTCATTTTCGGATAAAACCATATATGATAAGCAGCCCTTGCCAACACGGATGAATTGCAATACCTTGATTTGTTCATCCTTAAAAACTTCGACAGGATATAAATATTCACTCCATGATTTCATTCCACCTGAAAGATAGGAAACGTCGAATGCTGCTTCAGAAAGCATTTCAGCCACCATTACGGATGAGCCTTCCTTTGCGCAAATGACAACTATATCCTTATCCTTTGGAAGCTGGTTAACGACTTCTTCCACACCATCAATCAATTCGAAATATGGAATATTTAAATACTGAATGTTTTCTCCTTCAACCTTCCAGTCTTCAAAATCCTTTTCATTTCGCACATCAAATATAAAGAATTCTTTCTGGTTAACAACCCACTCATTTAATTTTCCAGCTGTAATTGCTTGCATACCCATTGATATTCCTCCCAGAATAGCTTTTATTTTATTTTTTGCAACAGGTATTCATCCCCCGATAAAATACCATTATGGGTATATAATAAATCGTTGATAGTTAAAATGCAAGCTTTTTTTATTAATAATGTGGCTATGATGGATTATATATTTAGGATTTTTTTATAGGCTATGTTAAAGGTATATGTTGATTTTTAGCACCTGTGATTGAAGCGGAGGGCACTCGATTCCTCTGAAAATGCTAACGTATTTCCATCGTGCGTGGGCAGATTCGAGGAAGCTTTTCATAGTCCTGCGGAATCAGCGGCCAAGGTGAGACCAAGGTGAAATGATCCAGTGGATCATTTGCACCCCGCAGGAGCAAAGCGACGAGGAGGCTCACCTGACGCCCAAAGAAGAATTCGGTCTTTGAAAAAGCCGGCAGTAGGGCTTTTTCATAATTCTTCCCACGGAAAGCGAGTGCCTGGAGCGGAAATTAACAGTCTAATTTTATAGAGCCTTTTTTACAAAAATTCACATGAAAAATTTACTAAAAAAAATCTTAATAATGGGTTTTCAAATCCTTAATAAACCTTTACAATAAATGAAACTATATATATAGTTTGAAAATTCAATCCATTCTCACCGAGGAGGAATGCAAATGAAAATTATGAGCAATGAACAATTGGTGGTCTCGTATCGTGATGCATTAAAGTCGGAAAGTGATAAAGAATGGGCAAAGATTTTAAAAGTAGAAATTTCCAAAAGAGGTCTGAAACCGTTTAAGAACCGTTGATTGAAACTTGAAGCCAATAGAAAAAAATCACTGCCGTGTGTCCACGGCAGTGATTTTTTATTATCCTTGCAAAAGCAATGATTCTGGATCTTCCATCAAATCTTTTATTCGTTTTAAAAATGTTACCGCTTCTTTACCGTCAACGATTCTGTGGTCATATGACAATGCAATATACATCATTGGCCTGTTTTCCATTCTTTCTTTATCAATCGCTACAGGGCGCAGCTGGATCGTATGCATGCCAAGGATTCCAACCTGAGGTCCATTAATGATTGGTGTTGAAAGCAGAGAACCGAAAACGCCTCCATTCGTGATTGTAAATGTTCCTCCCTGGAGATCTTTTAAAGAGAGTTTGTTTGTCCGCGCTTTTTCAGCTAATTCGTTTATATCTCTCTCGATTTCAGCAAAATTCTTTCTGTCAGCGTCCCTGATTACTGGAACAACTAAACCTTCATCCGCAGCGACAGCAACACCGATATCATAAAACTTTTTCAGGACAATTTCGTCTCCCTGAATCTCAGCATTTAAATATGGTGTTTTCTTGAGGGCAGCCACGACTGCCTTTGTGAAGAATGACATAAAACCTAAGCGCACATCATTTTCTTCATAAAAACGGTCCTTCCATTTCTTCCGTAATTCCATGACAGCAGTCATGTCCACCTCATTGAAAGTAGTCAGCATCGCAGCAGTTTGCTGAACCTCAACCAGTCTATTTGCAATTGTCTGGCGCCTTCTTGACATTTTAATTCTTTGCACAGATTTACCATCTTCGGAATTCCCTGTTACTGATGGTTTTACATTTTCCGCCTTCTTTATTTCGGGTTTCTGTTCAACAGTTTGTCCTGCTTTATAGGAATCCACATCCTGTTTCCTGACTCTTCCAAGTGGATCTTTAGGATGAACCTGACTTAAATCAATTCCTTTTTCCCTTGCTAGCTTTCTTGCAGCCGGTGAAGCAATGATTCTTTCACTAACTCCGTCAGCTGCTTCTCTTTCATGGCTATCTGCAGCTTTGTCACTTTGTGCACCTTCAGATGTACCTTCGCTTCTGACAGCAGATTCATCCGGAGATTCTGCTTGCTTTCCTGTTTCAGCCTTTTCGCTATCATTCAGCTGCTGCTCACTAGCCATGCTGCCTGGTTCACTCACAACTGCGATTGTCTCCCCAACCTTAACCGTGTCCCCTTCTTCAGCCAGGAGATCAGTCAAAACGCCATCATAATCTGAGATGATTTCTACATTAACCTTATCTGTTTCTAATTCAACAACATATTCACCTTTTTGGACTTGATCACCCTTCTTTTTCAGCCACTGGGCAATCGTTCCCTCGGAAATTGATTCTGCTAATTCAGGAACTTTAATGTCTGCCATTTTCAATTCCTCCTCCATTCGTCCTTGTCAATGCATCGTTCACAATTCTTGCCTGCTCTAGCTTATGAATATTTGGATCCCCTTCAGCAGGACTGGAACGTCTTCTGCGCCCTAAATAAGAAACATCTATTCCCTTTGGAGCTGCCTCGTTAATCCTTGGTTCAACAAATGTCCAAGCTCCCATATTTTTTGGTTCTTCTTGGACCCAGATAATCTCTTCAAGATTTGGGTAGAGTTTAAGTTTTTCTCTTAGCGAATCCAGTGGGAAAGGATATATTTCTTCTATTCTTAATACATGCAGCCAATTATGATTTGCTGAATCAATTTTCTCAGCAATATCAATGCTTACTTTGCCAGTGCACAATACGACTCTCGTGATCTGGTTAGGATTTCCTCCAAGCCCCGGCTGTTCATAAATGGACATAAAGCTGCCTTCACTTAATTGCTCTGGAGAAGCTGCAACTAATGGGTTTCTGAGCAAACTCTTTGGAGTCATCAAGACAAGCGGACGAACTGCTTCTTGCCTTAAAATAGCAGCCTGCCTCCTCAGAATATGAAAATACTGTGCTGCAGAAGAAAGGTTTGCAACAGTCCAGTTATTCTCCGCTGCAAGCGTTAAAAAGCGTTCTACTCTGCCGCTTGAGTGTTCAGGACCCTGCCCTTCATATCCATGTGGCAGCAGCATAACAAGCCCTGACTTTTGTCCCCATTTGGCCCTGCCAGCTGCTACAAATTGATCAAATAGTACCTGAGCCGCATTCGCAAAATCACCATATTGTGCTTCCCATAGGACAAGCGTTTCAGGAGCAAAGACATTATAGCCATACTCAAAACCGACAACCGCTGCTTCTGATAAAGGACTATTGTGAATCGAAAAGGATGCCTTTGCTTCAGGTAGATTATGGAGCGGTGAAAATTGCTCTCCGGTTTCACTATCATGTAAAACTAGATTTCTATGGGCGAACGTTCCTCGTTCAGAATCCTGGCCTGTCAGCCTTACCGGTGTTCCATCTTCTAAAATAGAAGCATATGCTAAAGTTTCTGCAAGGCCCCAATCAATTTTTCCTTTTTCAGAAAAAGCATCTTTTCGACGCTGTAAAATTTTCTCCAGCTTGTTAAAGACATTAAATCCTTGCGGCCATTTCAGCAGTTCATCATTTATTTTTCTTAACGAATCCAATGGCACGCTTGTATCAATCTGCGGAATTCCCATTTCAATCACTTCAGGAATATCAGGCTCAGCATGGACTTCCTTCTCTTTTTTCGGAACTTTTTCATATGCTTCAGACAGCTTAGCTGAGATACTTTTCTCAATATCTGAGTATCTCTGTTCTGTCAAAACACCTTCCTGTAAAAGTTTATTACCATAAAGTGTTTTAACTGTGTGGTGATTGTTAACAAGCTTATACATAGCAGGGTTTGTCGTCATCGGCTCATCCATTTCGTTGTGTCCGAAACGGCGATAACCAATCAAATCGATTAAAAAGTCCTTACCGAACGTTGCTCGATATTCAAAGGCTAGGCGTGCTGCCATTAAACATGCTTCTGGATCGTCAGCGTTTACATGGATGATTGGAATTTCGTATCCTTTTGCAAGATCACTAGCATAACGTGTAGATCGGGAGTCCATAGATTCTGTTGTAAAACCAATCGTATTATTGGCAATTACATGTATGGTTCCTCCTGTTTTGTAACCATTCAAGCGGCTTAAATTTAACGTTTCGGCGACAATTCCTTGTCCTGGAAACGCTGCATCACCATGGATAAGGATTGCAAGTGCTTTTACAGGATCATATTTTGCATAACCTCGTAGTCTCCGGTCATCTTGGGCAGCTCTCGTAAATCCTTCAACTACTGCACCTGCAAATTCAAGGTGGCTTGGATTATTAGCCAGAGTCAGCCTTGCATTTGCAATACTTTCTGATTTTATTTTACGGTCAAGTCCGAGATGGTATTTAACATCACCAGTCCAGCCAAAATTGATTCCAATCGAACCCTCTGATGGGACTAGCTCCTTATTCGGGGCATGCTGAAACTCTGCAAAGATCATCTCATATGGCTTTCCTAATACATGAGCAAGAACATTAAGCCTGCCACGGTGTGCCATTCCGATGTTGATGGTTTCCACCCCATTGTTAACTGCATCAGCTACTACTTCGTCAAGCAATGGCACCATTGCATCCAAGCCTTCAATCGAAAATCTCTTCTGTCCTACAAATGTACGGTGCAGGTACTTTTCAAAGTTCTCCACTTCTGTTAAACGCTCAAACAGGCCGATTTTTCTGTTGTTTTCAAGCTTTGGTATTAATTGTCCCGATTCAACCTTCTGCCTTAACCAATCTTTTTCAGCCATTTCATTAACATGATTGAATTCATAGGCGATTGTGTTTGAATATACTTTTCTTAAGTGATTGAATGCTTCTTTTCCATCTTTAATAGCTGAGGGTGCATTTGGACTTATAAGACCTACAGGAATTTTCAGCAAATCAGATTCTGTTATACCCCATTTTTCCAGATCATTTAGCTTTGTATCGCCAGTATTAAAATGCAAAGGATAAATCTTTGCATATAAATGTCCGTATGATCGGATATAATCAGCATATCTTAGGGCACTTGCAATTTTCTCGGGTGAAATCGCTTCATTACCTGACGTGATAGATATAGATGATTTTGATGAATGAGCGGACGCTCGGTTAACATGCTGCTCAAAGTATTCTCTTATTTCCGATTCTACCGATGTGGGATCTTCCAGGAACATTTCATATAGTTCCTCAACATATCCCTGGTTAGGACCATAAAATCCTGGCCATTCTGATCCATTGCCGGCAATTGGCTTCGTCAAAATAAAACCCCCTTACCAAATCTAAAGTCTTTTTTTATGCGCTTTCCATACGAAAACAGCGTTTAATTATCTGTTACCCTGAGAAATCAAAAAATAACGGTAAATTCCAAGAATCATATTATTATTCAGATTATAAAACGGTTACATTGTTATTTTAACATGATACTTTTATTTAACCAAAGGTTTTGACTATAATAATAGTGGAAACTTCCCCTTTAATTTTTATTATAGTAAAAAAGTTTCATGAGGGGTATTTTGACAAATAAAAAAACCGGTTAAACCGGTTTTAGTATTTTAAAGGCTCATTAAAGTCACATACATGTTTTTAGGGGCAAATAAATTGTTTCGTTTTTCAATTTGGTTTGCTTCAATCATATCGCTTGAATCCACAGGCAATTCCGTATGACCGCACGTAATGCACTTTTGAAATCTTGTTCCAGCATTGAAAATATTAACACCGTCATTTATAGTGAATCCAACATTCTCTTCATGAAGTGAAAAACGGTGATAGCAATTCTTTGATTCGCTCATACTTCATCCTCCTGTTTCGTTATTCTCTCCCTTAAATATATATTTAATATTCCGAATTTTAAGTGATGAAAGACATTAATAAAGGGAAAGCATCATTAAATGCTCTCCCTTTTACATAACCTTTTTTTGACGATTCTAAACCGCTCTCGAATCAGAAAATCTTATTTGCAAGGTCTTTTCCAGATCTGCTATTGCAGCTGGATCGTCCCCATCAAGTTCTATAAATGGACCATTGTACTCCTGCAGCGCATGTTCATATCTCGGGTCATAATAGTGTACAAGGAGAATTTCGATTAATTCCCTATATTCCCGATTATTTAACGCATATTCAAGTGAGGCAGCAATATCCTGTTTCTTAATTCTTTTAAGAAGCTTTGATACTTTTTCATTTACTTCGTTCTCAAACCATTCCATTTCCTTGAATGGCAACACGTACTCATTAAAAATTCGTTCAACTCTTTTTTGGATTGAACTCTTGATTAGGAAGTGGATTCCATTTACCTTTTTTTCCACAAGTTCATCAGGCTGGGCGGCACGGCCGATTCTTTTGCTTTCTGCCTCAATTATGAAATATCCTGAGCCTTTTATATCATTTAGCCGATCGAACAGAAGCGCATCGAAGGTCTTTTGATTATGGCCCTCTCCCATGCCAATCATCCCAAAAATTGAACCACGGTGATTAGCCATTTTTTCCAAATCAACTACTGGAAAGCCTTTTTTCTGTAGAGCGTGTAAAATTTCCGTTTTTCCCGTTCCAGTCATGCCATGCAATACAACTGCTTTTTCCGGGAGCAGTTTAGGGGTTTGTTCTAAAATATATTCCCTGTAGGCTTTGTATCCGCCCTCAAGACGGACTGAGGGAATCCCTGCGTATTCCAAGAATGAGGCAACAGACCGGCTTCTCATTCCGCCTCTCCAGCAATGAATCACTGGTTCAGCGCCTGTTTTCTTTAGATCCTTTATATCACTTAGCAATTGGGGCAATTTCGGTGAAACGATTTCCATTGCTCGCCACTTTGCAGCTTCTTCACCTGATTGCTTATAGATCGTTCCTATTTCTTTTCTTTCTTCATTAGAAAACAATGGAATATTGACCGACCCAGGAATGGCTGATTCATGGTGTTCAATCGGCGCCCTGACATCTACTGGGATATATTGATTCGAGTTTATTAATTCTTGTACTGATATGTCCTTCATTTTTCCGCTTGACCTCCATGGTCGAAAAGTGAAAACCGCCATCTTATTATTTTATCTAAAAAAGGCCAGATTTTCACTCTTAATAACTTGTATTCTCTTTATCCTACCATATTTGATGCAGAATTAAAAAAAAGACCACATAGCATCAAGCATGCGGTCCACACGGGAACTCCTTGCCAATCAAAGTGCTGATGGCACGGCAGAAGTCTTTCCATTCCTTTGGGAAAGAATCAACTCCGCCACTTTCATACTTATTTCCCCTAGTTTCAAGTTTTACAGACCAGGTTGTTCCGTCAACAATAATCCCCTCTGCCTGGTAATCGTCCTGCCATTCCCAGCAATTAAATGAGTATAGCTGCTTCTTGAAGTACTCCACACTTCCTGGCTGGGGAGCATTAAAAGAACCTTGGGACAGAAAATCCAAATGCCATTCAAAATAGGTGAAACTATTCCTTTTAAAATCGACTTTTATTCTCCGCTCGGGACCCGGATATCCATGCAGCAAGACAGTCAGCATTACAGGCTCTCGTTCAGGCCTTATTGATACGATGCCATCCTTCAGCGAAAATATCTCTTTATTTTTACTTATCAGCGATTTTATATATGCCTGCTCAACAACTTGCTCGTCTTTGCGCAAGTAACTTGTTGCCTGTTCACTCATTTCCTTACAAATAACTGGAATTGTTGCAGTCCCTTTCTTTACTAAAATATCGAGAATCGCTTCATATATTTTCATCACGTTCATCTTCCTTTTTGAACAAAGTACTAAGAACTAAATATTTTGTCATTTCATCTCTCAAATATGCCTCTTTTTTATTTCCGATTTCCTTTAAATAAAGTATATACAGCAATCACACTTTTTTACTGTAACAAATCTTACTGTTCAATAAAATATTCCTTCCTGCTTTAACAAAAAAACCAGCTGTTATTCTCTTGAGCTTCATCAGAACAACTCAATACAGGTTTTCCCTCTTGAATTGTTCTCATAAGCTTCACCATAACGCACTGCGCGTAGGATAGTTTATAAGACCACTTCTCGAAAACCGAACTTCATAGTGGGAATAAAACAGACAACCTTAACAGAGTTTTTGACAAAAAAAGACCAAGGTTTGCGGAAAACGACAGCACTTGTTTTATCTTGTCTTATCCTGCGCTTTCCCGAGAAATAATTTTTAAAAATAACTGAATATTACTACAAAAAAATTTTTTTTAGATTCATTACAAGGAAGAAAGTGTATCGGCAACAAAAGGTTTTAAAATTAGTAAAAAAGGAATAAATGTTAAAGGCTATTTTTCAGATTAAGCCCTTCCTTCATATTCTGCAACAGCTTGCTATGTTAACCATTACTTTGGATTTCCCCTCCAGGCACTGTAGAACCGTTTTTTTAAAATTTGGCTGTGTTAACATCATTGTTGATTTTTTAAGCTCTGTTGATTGTAGTGGAAGGCGCGTAGACTCCTCCGAAAATGCTAACGCATTTCCATCGTGCGTGGGTCCATTCGAGGAAGCTATTCAGTGTCCTGCGGGCTCAGCTGGACAGGTGAGACCCCGCAGGAGCTTGCGACGAGGAGGCTCACCGCCAGCCCCGCGGAAAGCGAAGCGCCTGGAACGGAAATCAACAGCTAAGTTTAACACAGCCTTAAATTTAAACTAACCTAGCACGGAAAAAGGCATGATACTAAACATACAGGAGTGTACACAATGATCGATTCAATGGCGAAGCAATTTGAAAAACCTAAAGGCTTACTTGGCAAGCTTGCTGGAACAATCATGTACTTTGAGAACCGTAAAATAAATAGATGGAGTATTCAGAAGCTGCAGATTCAAAAAAGAGACCGTATTCTTGAGATAGGTTACGGTCCAGGATACGGAATCAAAACAATGCTAAAAGAATTCCCTTTAATTGAGGTAGATGGCATTGACCTATCAGAAAAAATGCTAGAGGAAGCATCAAAAAGAAACCAGAAATGGATCCAAACTGGAAAGTTAAAACTTGCAACGGGTGATGTAGTCAATTTCCAGCCGGGACATCATTACACCAAAGTACTCTCTGTTAATAACTATCCATTATGGGATCAGCCTCTTCAATCTTTAAAGCACATTCATACATTAATTGACAGAGGGGGAAAAATCGTCCTCACGGTCCAACCTAGAGAAGAAGGTTCAACAGATAACACCACTAGACAGCTTGGTGAGAAAATCAAGCAGGACTTGCTTCAATCCGGTTTCAAGAATCCTGTAGTTTCGTATAAAAAAGTTATGCCTGTCCTCACAGTATGTGTTACAGCAGAAAAGGAATAGCCGCTGTCCTCGGATAGCGGCTATCGTTTTTATATATTCACTATTTCAGCAGAATGGATTAAATTTTGAATTTCTTCATATTTCCCTTGTTCAAAAAGATCAATCACTTTACTGCCAACGATTACCCCATCGCAATGCTTGCACACTTCTTGTATCTGTTCTTTATTAGATACTCCGAATCCCGCCAGAACAGGAACAGAACTTAGGCTTTTAACTGTTTTTAGGAATCCAGCAAGATCATTGCTGAATTCATTCCTTGTACCGGTAGTTCCTGTCACTGTAACAGCATATATAAATCCTGCAGACTTTCCAGCAATTTCCCTTATTCTTTCTACTGGTGTAGTCAAGGTCACCAATCTAATAAGGGTGAGATTTTCTTTCTCCAGATAGGGCACAATCAATCCTTCCTCTTCAATCGGCAGATCAGGAATAATACAGCCGGCGACGCCTGATATTTCAGCATCTTTGGCAAATTGTTCATAGCCATAAGCGATGAGCGGATTTAAATAGGTCATCAGGATGAGCGGAACAGTTACTTCATCGTTAAATTCTTTAAGAGCACCCAGGACTTTCTTTAATGTCGTTCCTTCCTTCAATGCACGGATGCCTGCTCTTTGGATGATCGGCCCATCCGCAACAGGGTCAGAAAACGGAATGCCTACTTCAATTGCATCAGCTCCGCTATCCTGTAAAAACAACAATTTCTCCCTTAGGCTTTTCAGGCCGCCATCGCCCGCCATAATATAAGGTACAAATATTTTTTTCCCTTTATTAGTAAGCGCTGTTTGAATTTTATTCATTACTCACTCCCCCTGTTCGATCTTTAATAGTATGAACGTCTTTATCACCGCGGCCTGACAAACAAACAACCAGGCTCTCTTTTTCACTCATATCACCCGCGAGCTTTACAGCGTATGCCACGGCATGCGCACTTTCAAGGGCAGGAATGATTCCTTCAAGTCTAGATAATAGTTTGAATGCCATAAGAGCTTCTTCATCTGTGACCGCCTCGTACTTGACTCTGTTTATGTCATGCAAATAGCTATGTTCCGGCCCTATTCCTGGATAATCCAAACCAGCCGATATAGAGTGAGCTTCTTGTATTTGCCCATCTTCATCCTGCAAGAGATACATCATTGCACCATGCAGTACACCAGGATTACCTTTTGCAAGCGAGGCAGCATGTTTGTCAGTGTTTAGTCCCAACCCAGCTGCCTCCACGCCAAAGATCTTGACCTTTTCATCTTTTATAAAAGGATAAAACATTCCTATTGAGTTACTGCCACCGCCAATACATGCTACCAGCGCATCCGGCAGCTTTCCTTCTCGCTCAAAAAACTGCTGTCGTGTTTCCCTTCCAATTACACTCTGAAAATCACGAACCATCATCGGGAATGGATGCGGACCCATCACAGAACCTAGGATGTAATGGGTGTCCCGGACGTTTGACACCCAATAGCGCAGCGCTTCATTCACAGCATCCTTCAAAGTTCCGCTGCCTGCGTCCACGCTCACAACTTTGGCCCCAAGCAGCTCCATCCTAAAAACGTTTAGCTGCTGACGCTTAATATCCTCTTTCCCCATGAAAATCACACATTCAAGATTCATCAATGCACAGACTGTCGCAGTAGCTACCCCATGTTGTCCAGCTCCTGTTTCAGCGACAATTTTTCTCTTGCCCATTCTTACAGCTAATAATGCCTGACCAACGGTGTTATTAATCTTATGGGCTCCTGTATGGTTCAGGTCTTCCCTTTTTAGATAGATTTTTGCCCCTCCAGCATGTTTGGTGAGGTTTTCAGCAAAAAATAGCGGAGTCTCCCTTCCGACATAATCTCTCATTAGCTGATCCAATTCGACACGAAAACTCTCATCTTCTTTCGCCCGATTGTATTCTTCTTCTAGTTCTAACACCGCCTGCATCAGCGTCTCAGGAACAAATCTTCCTCCATATTTTCCAAAATGGCCTTTTTCATCTGGCATTCTATACGTGCTTGTCTCCATACCTTATTCCTCCTCTGTTTGTTTTGCTTTATATATAAAATTTCGTATTTTTGATAAATCTTTTTGTCCATCCGTTTCCACACCACTGCTTACATCGACCATAAAAGGCTGGATTTTATTAATAGCCACTTGAACATTTTCAGCATCAAGGCCTCCTGCAAGGATTAAATTTTGCCGGGACGCTCCTATCCCTTCGGCCAGATCCCATTCGAAGCTCATCCCATTTCCTCCATGAAATTTTTCGGGCGGGCTGTCCAGCAGCACAAACTCTGCCTTTAATGTTTTAATACTTGTTAATTCCTCGCCTGATGAAACTGAAATAGACCTAATAATCGGGAAATCGATATTTTCATAAGCCTCCATTTTCTCTTCACCGTGAAGCTGAATATGTGTCAGACCTGCTGTCTTTGCTATTTGCACGATTGTTTCAGCTTCCTCATTCACAAATACTCCTACTTTCCAGACAGCTGCCGGAAGCTCTTTAATTATTTCCTTTGCTTCCAAAGGAGTGATTTTTCTTTTACTTTTGGCGAAAACGAACCCTATAGCATCCGCTCCATGTTCTACAGCATATTTAGCTGGTTCTAGACTTTTTATGCCGCAGATCTTCACCTTCATATCAATAGCCTCCAATAGGAACCTTAAATTCAATAAATGTCCGCTCAATATCGAGTGATTTCATGAATGTCTCGCCTACCAATACTCCGTTCGCACCCGCTAATGCAGCTGTTTGAACATCTTCCCTTGTTTTCATGCCACTCTCACTGATTAGCAATGCACCCGACTTCTTAACAAGTGGTCCCAATTTCACTGTTGCTTCAAGGTTAACTTGAAAGGTTTTCAAATCACGATTGTTTATACCAATCAGGGGTGCATTAATTTCTTTCGCTTTTTCAAGGTCTTTTTCATCATGAATTTCAACAAGACACTCCAAACCTAGAGATGATGCATACCCATGGAGCAGAGCCAATTCTTCTTTACTGAGAACTGCTGCTATCAGCAGTATCACATCTGCACCAGAAAACCTGGCTAGATCAATTTGGAACTTGTCGATGATAAAATCCTTGCACAGTATCGGAATGTCTACTGTTTCACGTACTTTTTCAAGATCAGAAAACGTTCCTTTAAAGCCGATTTCATCCGTTAAAACGGAAATTGCCGAGGCACCAGCTTCCTCATAAAGCCTTGCTTGCAATGCCGGCTTTAGCTGAAGATTAATGTCTCCTTTCGAAGGAGAGGCTCTTTTGAACTCAGAAATGATGGATACGTTATCGCTGAATCTTAATCTGTCTATTAACGATCGTGTTTTAAAGCAAGGTTCTTTCAAATCTAACTTGGTTGTTTTAAGAACTTCTATTTCAAATCTTCTTCGCTTGATAATGCTTTCAAGAATTGTGCCAACCATTATCCCACCGCCTTTCTTGTTCTGGTACTTAACGCTTTTAAATTCTCCAGCTTTGACAGCGCTCTCCCCGAGTCAATACTTTCTGCCGCAATGGCAATTCCCTCTGATAGAGAATCAGCCTTGCCTGCTGTAAAAATCCCAATTCCAGCATTCAAAAGCACTGTATCTCTCTGAGGGCCTTTTCTGCCTTTTAAAATCCTTATTAAAATTTCAGCATTATCCCTGGCATCTCCGCCGAGGATATGGGTGTTGTCATAAACTGGCATATCCAATTCCTCGGGATGTAGCTTCAGCCTTTTGATTTCCCCATCAGCTAATATGACGAGTTCGTTTTCTCCTGCCAGCGAAGCTTCATCCATTTGACCTGCTCCATTAATAACAACAGCTCTCTTCCTGCCAAGATTGGCAAGGACTTGAGCAAATTGATCAAGCAAATCTCTCCTATAAATTCCAAGCATCTGATAATCAAGGTCAACGGGATTGGTGAGCGGTCCAATGAGATTGAAAATTGTTGGGATTTTCAATTCTCTTCTCACCTTCATAATTTGCTTTAGTTTTGGATGGACATGGGGAGCGAAAAGAAACGCTATACCGTTTGCTTCTAAAATTTCTTCAGTTAGCTCTGCTTCTAATTCAAGACGGATTCCGAGCTCTTCTAGTACATCAGCGCTGCCAGTTTTACTTGAAACACTCCTATTTCCATGTTTAGCAACTGTTATTCCTGCACCGGCAATCACAAACGCTGAGGTTGTGCTGATATTGAAGCTTTTCGATCCATCCCCTCCAGTCCCGCAGTTATCTATGACACCTGAATATTTCTTAGTAAAATTTATCGAATGTTTCCTGATTACTTTAACAAGCCCCGAAATCTCATCTGCAGTTTCCCCTTTTGCCTTCAACCCAGTTAGAAAAGCGGCAATTTCACTATCACTAATGTCTTGAGTAAAAAACTCCTGAACCGCAGCTTCCATTTCATTTTCTGCTAGTGATTTTTTTTCAAGTAACTTTTCAAGATAAAATTTCATACGCCTTTTTCCCCTTTCTGATTTCATCCAGGAAATTCTTCAAAATTTGTTTACCGCTGTTTGTTCCAATAGATTCAGGGTGGAATTGCAGACCAAACAGCGGGAACCGTTTATGCTTGATTGCCATAATTTCGTGATCATCCATTGATTCTGCCAGAACGTCAAGACACTCAGGCAACGTTTTACGTTCGATTACCAGCGAGTGATATCTCATTACCTCGATATGCTGATGCAAGGATTTAAACAGCATCGAATCATTATGTTTCATTTTTGATAATTTGCCGTGCATGATTTTATTCGCCCTGATAACTGACCCTCCAAATGCATATCCAATTGCCTGATGGCCGAGACAAATACCAAGAATGGGGATTTCCCGAGCAAATCTTCTTATCACTTCCACACATATCCCGGCTTGTTCTGGCCTCCCAGGACCTGGGGATAGAACAATAGCATCCGGAGCCATTTGCTCGATTTGGGTAAGTGATATTTTGTCATTCCTTACAGTTGTTACTTCAGAGCCGAGTTCACTTAAATATTGATAAAGATTAAAGGTAAATGAGTCATAGTTATCAATTAGCAGAATCATATGCTGCCTCCAATAGAGCTTTTAATTTGTGATTCGTTTCCTCATATTCCTTCTGTGGGTCAGAGTCATAAACAATTCCAGCTCCAGCCTGAAAATATCCCTTGCCATCCTTTACAACCATTGTCCTGATTGCCAGTGCAAAGTCCATGCTTCCACAGGCAGAAAAATATCCTATCGCTCCTGAATAGACTCCTCTTTTCTCACTTTCCAGCCTGTTGATCATTTGCATAGCACGTATTTTTGGAGCGCCAGAAACAGTTCCAGCAGGAAGACAGGAAGCAAGTGCTTCAACCGGGTGGATTGAGTCAAGCAATTTACCTCGCACTTCTGAAACAAGATGCATCACAAACTGAAACCTCTCGACTTCCATAAATTTTTTGATTTCTATGCTGCCTATTTCGCATACCCTCCCCAAATCATTCCTGGCAAGGTCTACAAGCATCTTGTGTTCCGCCAGCTCTTTCTCATCACTCCGCAATTCAGACTCTAAAGTTTCATCTTCATCGACCGAAGTCCCTCTTGGTCTCGTGCCAGCAATTGGATTGGTTAAAATTGTGCCAGAATGATACTTCACCAAGCTTTCAGGAGAAGACCCCGCCACTGCGTAATCATTAAAGTCTAGAAAATACATATATGGCGATGGATTGTTAACCCGTAATTTCCGGTAAAAGGTAAAAGGGTTCCCTTCTGCTTTTGCAGTAAGCCTACGTGATAATACAACCTGAAATATTTCACCTGCTTCAATCAGTTCCTTAGCCATGGCAACCGATTCTGTAAATTCTTCCCTCGACTTTGAAAATTTGAAATCAGTGACGGAAAAATATCCGTCCGATGATGTTTTTGCTGGTGTATGAATCTCCTCTCTTCGCTTTTTAAGCCTTTTAACGAGATCTTCTGTTGATTGATTGGGGATGGGAATACCAATTAGATATAATTTTTGTTTTAAATGGTCGCATACGATAATGTGGTCAAAGATCATAAGATGTGCATCAGGCATCCCAACGGTATCTTCTGGCAATGGCCCAATGTCCTCAAAATTCCTTATGAAATCATAGCCGATAAATCCAACACCGCCTCCAATGAAGGGTATATCCAGTGCGTTCTCAATTTCAGGTACATATCGCTGTAGAGCTTCTGCAAAACTACCTGTTATTAGGACAGTGCTTTCCTCGTTTTTGACAATTGTCTCCCCGTTAGCGTTTATAAGCTCGTAAACGGGGTCACTGCCTATGAATGAAAACCTCCCGAATTCTTCATGTTTATGTGAGCTCTCTAACAGGAACTTTTTCTTTCCTGATATCCTTTGGTACAGGGAAATTGGCGTCATTGTATCTCCTTCAAGCTCTTCTACCAACAACTCTCGCGTTTGAACATTCATTGAAATCCTCCTTTAGAAAATAAAAAAGTCCCCTATACATGCACAAATATTGTGCTGTATAGAGGACGATTACGATTGGACCGCGGTGCCACCTCATATTGGAGCAGAAAAAGCTCCCTCTCTTCAGGTACAGGAAAATCAAATGGATTTTCGGTATACCCTATCCTTTTAACGGCGGAATCCCGGGCAGCCCTACTGCATTTCAAGCTGCCTCTCGCAAGGCCATTCGGCAGGGATTTTCGCGCCGGTTCTCACCATACCCAGCTCTCTGTACCGAAAATCATCTGCTTACTCTTCTTGCTCATCGAGTTAATATTATTAAGTTTTATAAAAACTTATAGAAAGCTTTTTCCACATTAGTTTTTTCTTGAAATACTTCTTTGTTGCACTTTTATTCTTAAGAGAGCCTACTTTTTGCTCGTATAATACTTCTAAAAGCATTTTTTTCTTACGACAATATTGTGCTCCTGCACCTTCTAAAGCGAAAAACTCTAAAAGCATCGATTAGAAAGAAAAAGAGCCAAAACAAAAAGGGTCCCCCGCCTTATATAAATAAGGACGAGAGACCCGTGGTGCCACCTTGTTTAGCCGAAATCCGGCTCACTTAACAGCATCGAGCATGAAAGAATGCTTAATGCCTGCCTTTTGTAACGATAAGGTCATTTCGCCAAAGCCTACTGCCCGAAGGGGTTCGGTTTGGAAGCTCGGAAGTCCATTCGCTGTAACAGCCACGCTGATTCTCACCATCCATCAGCTCTCTGAAGTACCCGTTTCAGTTACTACTCTTCGTCAACGCTATACGTTATATTGTTTTATATAATAAAACGATAAATTATAAATGTCAAATGAAATAATTAAATTTTTTAATTTTTCTGCCTTAACAGCCGCTGAAGATTTTGTTTCCATACCTCTGCCAGCTCATTGACTTCAAGTAGTTTTTCAATTTCTTGATAGTCGTTTTTTTGATGAAAAAATAATTCATTTGCTCGTAAAATGGAGAAGCTATTTTGCTTTCTCTCCAGCAGGGTGATTTCTGAATCGGAATAAACCATCCCTTCTTCAAGCACCCTAAAGAGATAACCTGTATAACAAGTTTCGACTACCCTTTTCAATAGCTGATTGGTATCGTTGTTTTTCGGAATTTTCGAGCACGGGATTCTCCCTTGAGAAATCTGCACAATCGCGTTACCCAGACGATAAATATCACCAATAAACACTTCCGCTTCTTTCATTCCTGGAGCTGAAATATTTTCGCCAAAAGAGGGAGCATTAAAGTCCTTGCCAAATTCATGTGACCACTGAGTATAATGCTCTACAGGGTAAAAACAAACCGCTCTGTCTGGTCCCCCATGAAATTCAGTAGCTGCAACTCCATCCCCTTGAAGTGCCTCGAAAGAAAGGAAAGCTTCAGACACGCCCTTTTTTGCGATTGCTGACTGTTCCTGTCTACCATTCCAGTTCCTTACTTCTGGCAAACCAACATTCAAAAATAAAACCTTCGCCATTTTCCTACATCTCCCTCTTGATCTTTCCCTTCATTTTATCGTTTTCCACCCTACTTTACTATTAGGATTACCATAAAAAAACATCTGTTTTTCCTCGCTCAAAAGCTCACACTAAAAATAGTTTGAAAAAAGGCAGGTTTCGGACATGAATTATATTGAAAACTTGTTTCCTAAATCTGAAGGAATCCAGGGCAAGAAAGAAAAGGACTCCAAAAAGGATAATGTTAATAACCAAAAGTGGGCCATCATTTCAATCGCATCAATACCATTAGTCATGACACTTGGAAATTCAATGCTGATACCCGTACTGCCAGTAATGGAACGTAAAATGGGGATATCCGCCTTTCAGTCGTCTTTAATCATAACTGTATACTCCATTGTAGCAATCTTTCTAATTCCAATTGCGGGCTACCTGTCGGATCATATTGGCAGAAAAAAAGTAATCATTCCGAGTCTTATCATTACTGGAATTGGCGGTCTAATATCCGGATGGGCTGCATGGAAAATGAATGACGGCTATTGGATCGTTCTTATTGGCAGAGGGCTGCAGGGTGTTGGTGCGGCAGGGGCATTTCCGATTGTTTTGCCACTGGTAGGAGACATGTTTAAAAATGATGATGAAGTAAGTGGCGTGCTAGGTGAAATAGAAACAGCCAATACACTTGGGAAGGTCCTAAGCCCAGTCTTAGGCTCCTTTCTGGCTGGGTTTATCTGGTTCCTCCCGTTCTTCTCCATACCAGTTTTTTGTGCGATTTCCATTCTCATGATGATTTTTATGGTTTCGAGCCCTAAAAAGAAAGAAAAACCTTTGCCTTTTAAAGACTTTTTAAAGAAAGTCAAACTAATATTTACCGAAAATGGCCGTTGGCTTTACGCCATCTTTTTTATTGGCGTTATTGTTATGTTTGTACTTTTCGGGGTATTATTTTACCTTTCGGACATTTTGGAAAATAAGTATGGAATCAAGGATCTGCGAAAAGGTTTGCTACTGGCACTGCCCTTAGGTGCCCTTTGCCTGTCCTCCTTTATTACAGGGAAGAAAATCAAAAAAAATATGGTCTTGATGAAATGGATCACATTCAGCAGTTTAGTGATATTAGGAATTGCCATTGCCCTATTAAGCTTTTCTAAAGAGCTTTGGTTCATCATTACAATGTTTCTGGTTGCAGGAATTGGGATCGGTGCAAGCCTCCCTCCATTAGATGCGCTCATAACGGAAAGTATCGAGAAAGAGGAGAGAGGAACAATCACATCTATTTACAGTTCAATGAGATTTGTTGGAGTTGCAGCTGGTCCTCCTGTAATTGCCTTACTAATGAAAAATTCAAGTAAAATCATCTTCATTTTATTAACAACGTTGAGTATCGCAGCTGCATTAGCAACGTTCATCGCAATTAAGCCTGATAATAAGGGAACTTAAAGAAAACGCATTGGAGCCAGCCAATGCGTTTTATCTTTGATTAAGAAATTATAATATTTTCAGGTATGGATAACTCAAGCCGGATTTGCTTAATCCAGCTCCAGCGCCTAGCCCCTCGAGTCGCTTCGGTCCGCCCAATGAAGTCAAAGAACGACTTCACTGGTCGGCCCTCCAGCGCTTGTCGGGGCTGACCAAGGCGCTTGCGCTTTTTGTTCTTGCAAATTGAGGTTATCCAAAAAATTAGATACTTCGTTGTTAAATTCATGCCATTTTTTCACCGGAACCTGATGTGAAACTTTCTGGATAAAGGCAGTCTTAAATTCGTGCAATTCCCTCTCATAAGTCCGGAAATGCTGGTTTATAAAATCCCTTGAACCGTATATCAGCAGCAAAGGAACAGATAAATCCTTCAACCGGCCTAAGCACGAGTAGGTCAGAGATTCATTATAAAAATGAAACCACGTGCTGCGGTCGGCTTTCAGCATATGAACGATCAATTCTTGGCGAAACTCTTTTTCATGAGTGTGTGCTGTAGCGATCACCTTTGCCAGGGTTTTTGGTGAATGTTTCACTAAGTACATGCCCATTAAATGTTCATACTTTAAAGATGGTGATTCTACTTCTGCAAATCCACCAGAAAGGATTACCGCAGCAGTTCTGTCAGGATATGTCAATGCAAATTCTTGGGCGATGCTTCCTCCAGAGGAATAGCCGCAAAGAACGACTTTTTCAATTCCTAAAAAATCAATAAGCAGAAGGACTTCGTCTGCGTATTTTTTTATACTCACTGAACTTGAAATTGCAGTCGAATCTCCATGTCCGCTCAAGTCAGGTATAATCACTCGGTATTTATCGCTCAATGGCATTTGGAAACGAAATACTTTCCTCCCCATTCCAGGCGGATGCAGAAAAATAATTGGGGTGCCGTTCCCCGCATCTTGATAGAATACATCGCCATAAGCTATTTGACATATGGGCAACCAAACTCAACTCCTTTTGCATTCATCCTCTTACGTAAAGGCATGTTTAGTATTGCCAATTCACAAAACGACTCATGCAAAGAAACGTTCTTGCCGTGACATTGCCTTTTCGGTATGGTATCCTTTTATTAATAAGTGATTAAAAAAACTGCCAGTGTTGGCCCACCGGCAGTCTTGCAATAGCCTTTCCCATGGAGGATCGGCCATAGTAATAGCTGGACCTCTCCCTCAGTATAAGATCAAGGGAGGTCTATTTTTTTTGGCTAAAAGTTAATATTGCGAGGACAAGACTGGCAAAGGAGAACATAGCCATAAAGGTCTCGAACACCGTCAAAGGCGTCACCCCCTTTCAGCGGGGCTAGCCGACCACCCTTGAGATCCGACTATTGCCTTTTAAGTATAACATATCCTTGTCCAAAACAAGAACATCTGTTCTATTTTTAGAAAAATTAGGGCTAAGATACTAGATGAAAATGTCATATTATCTAGTATCTCCCCTAGTTATTCGGCTTATAGCCTTGGATTTCCAGGATTACATTCAGGCTGCTGCATGGAGGCTGCTTCCGCTATTTTTGATAAGTAATAGCATTCCTCCCGGAACATGTGGTCAGCCATCAACGGAGCAAAGCTGCCTAAAGCCTGCTCGGTCAGTTCCAGCTCTTTTAGCTCATCCAAAAATTTCATGAATAACTGAATTTCCAATGAAACGTCTGCATTCATTTTTTGAAGGGCAGGAAATGCTGTTAAATTCGTGCGCAGATAGCCAGTCATTTCAACTGCCTTCAAATAAAAATCTTCAAAATGCTTCATGTATTTTTCACTTCTTGTCTTTAATCGCTTTTCCACCTGATCAAGATTGCTTTGGATAGCTCCTGCATGGCCAGCAGCGTCTAGGAGCCAAACGGTATGATGGTGGAGTTCATGAAAAATTGGCGGTACCTGACCCTTTTTTAAGTATTCAAGTACTCTGATATATTCTTCAACCTCATTTACCATATGGTTCACAAAAGTTGGCCCAAAATGTATTTTCACCTTGCCTGTGAGCATTTTAGCGATTAACTCCAGCTTGAATTGCCGGATTTTCTTCGCCTCTTCGTCTGCCCTCATACTCAAATGAACCAGATCAGTTGTTTCAATTCTCCCTAAAAGACGGTCAAAAGTATTAATAAAATAGCTCGCCGTCTCAATCTCTTCTTTTTCAACTGGAGCCAGTGCTTCATGCAAAAATCTTGCGTGATCCCCCAGCACCTGGAGCCAGAATCGATGCTCAAATCTAGCAGCTTCCATAAAGCCTTGAACCATTCTACCTTCCCCCTTCTCAGTCGTCTCATAAAATCATATCTGCAGGATTGCGGAAATATTCTATGAAAAAGACCCTGACAAGGAAAAAGCCGGCAGATTATTTCTGCCGACTAGCTTTCTAATTATTGACTGGTTTCTTTAAGATACCCAACAGTACAGCTGTTATTGCGGCACCAATCAGGATTGCTGCAAGATATAATAACCATGCACCATCAACAAGCGGCACTACGAACAATCCGCCATGGGGTGCTCTTAAACCGATGTTGAACATCATGGAAAGTCCGCCAGCAACTGCCGAGCCGGCCATTACAGAAGGGATGACCCTTAATGGATCTGCTGCTGCAAAAGGAATGGCACCCTCAGTTATAAAGGAAAGTCCCATGATGTAGCAAGCTTTCCCTGCATCTTGGTCTTGTTTTGAAAATTTATTTTTAAAGAATGTGGTAGCAAGAGCGATACCAAGCGGAGGAACCATACCTGCTGCCATAATCGCTGCCATCGGCTCATATACTCCGTTAGCAAGCAGGCCAGTGCCGAATACATATGCTGCTTTATTAATTGGTCCGCCCATGTCAAATGACATCATTAATCCAAGCACGATTCCAAGCAATACGGCATTCCCAGTCCCAAGTCCAGAAAGCCAATCAGTGATTCCCTGGTTCAGGGCACCAACTGGTTTGTTTACGAGGAAAACCATTAGGAAGCCCGTCAAAGCAATACCAAACAAAGGATATAATAAAATGGTCTTTATACCTTCAAGTGAGTTTGGTAAACCGGCAAATAACTTTTTCAAGCCTAAAACAAGGTAACCTGCAAGGAAACCGGCAATCAATCCGCCAAGGAAGCCCGCACCACCAGAAGCTGCAAGCAAACCGCCTACCATACCAGGAGCAAAACCTGGTCTGTCCGCAATGCTAAGGGCAATAAATCCTGCAAGTACTGGTACAAGCAGACCAAAGGCCCCGCTTCCGCCACCAATGTCCATGAGAGCTTTTGCAATTGGATTATATGATGGGTCTTCAGGATTGAACGCGTTATAGCCAAACATAAACGAAATTGCGATTAAGATCCCGCCGCCGACAACAAATGGAAGCATATTAGATACACCATTCATTAAATGTTTATACACACCGCCACGGCTTTCTTTCTTTTCAGGGCTCTTATTTCCGGATGCCTGATATAATGGGGCATCTTTTTTAACAGCCTTCTCAATCAAATCCTTCGGTCTCCTGATTCCGTCAGCAACAGGGACCTCAATCAACGGTTTACCTGCAAAGCGATCCATTTCAACCTTTGTATCAGCCGCAATAATGACTGCCTCAGCATTTTCAATATCAGAAGGAGTAAGGACATTTTTCGCGCCACCGGATCCGTTTGTCTCAACCTTGATGTCCACTCCCATTTCAGCTGCTTTTGCCTTAAGGGAGTCTGCAGCCATATACGTATGGGCAATGCCAGTAGGACATGCTGTTACGGCAACAATGAATTTTTTATTCGTACGTTCGACTTTTTCTTCAGACTCATCCTTGTCATAGCTATTGATGATTTCTAATACCTCATCCTCATTTTTAGCACTCTGCAATTTTTCACGGGCGTCTGCTTTCATCAAAATCGTAGACAGACGTGCAAGTGCTTCAAGGTGGGTATTGTTTGCCCCCTCAGGAGCAGCGATCATGAAGAAAAGATGGGCTGGCTGGCCGTCCAAAGACTCGTAATCAATTCCAGATTGAGATCGGCCGAAAACAATCGCAGCGTCCTTTACCACGGAAGTCTTTGCGTGTGGAATTGCAATTCCATCACCTACACCTGTGGTACTTTGTTCTTCGCGTTTTAAAATTGCGTCCTTAAATATTGTTCGGTCAGTAATTTTTCCAGCCTGCTCGAGAACACTTACAAGCTCATCAACCGCATCAAGTTTTTTATTGGCTTTCATTGTTAAAAGAATCGTCTCTTTAGTAAGCAATTCTGTGATTCTCATATCTCTTCCCCCTCACTAGCATTCTTGTATATTTACTTCTGACAAAAGCTTTTCTACTTTTTCATCCGTACATAATCCAATGGAAAAGGCAGTGGCACTTCCTGAGGCAACGCTATAGCGGAATGCTTCTTTTCGATCCTTCGTTTTCATGTAACGGGAAAGGAACCCTGCTACCATGGAATCCCCTGCACCAACAGAGCTTTTCACTTCACCCTTCGGCACAGATGCGATATAAGCTGTGGCTTCGTTAATATATACAGCTCCTTTTTCAGCCAGAGATACAATGACATTTTTAGCTCCAGCTTCAATCAGCTTTTTCCCATAGAAAATTGCCTCTTCTGTCGATGAAACCTCCGTGTTGAAAAACTGGCCTAATTCATGATGATTCGGCTTGATCAAGAATGGGCGATATTCGAGCACTGTTTTTAGCAAATCGCCTTCTGCATCTACGATGACCTCAGCACCTGTATCCTTGCAAATCTGGACAATTTCCTCGTAGATTGTCCCTGGCATGCTCGATGGAATGCTTCCAGCCAGCACCAGGAAATCTCCATTTCCTATCTGCTTGATCTGCTCCTTCAATAAACCTAATGAAAGAGATGATATCTCAGGACCGCGGGCGTTGATTTCTGTTTCTGTATCTGCTTTCAGTTTAATATTAATTCGTGTATCCCCGTCGACTTTGATGAATCCTGTGTAAATGCCTTCCCTATTAAGGAACTCCTCGACATATTTTCCAGTAAAGCCTCCCAAAAAGCCAATAGCCTTGCTTTCCATCTCCATTGAGCGTAGAACTCGGGATACATTGATTCCTTTCCCGCCGGGGAATTTCGCTTCATTCTTGCTTCTGTTCAATCCACCGAGTACGATTTCATCTGCTTCGACAATGTAATCTACAGAAGGATTAAGCGTTAATGTGTAAATCATGGTGTCACAACCTTTATTGAAGTTTTACTAGAATATTGACCTTTTATATCATCATCCAGTGTGTTTGTAATGATGATGGCTTCATGTAAATCTGCTATTTTTGCAAAAGCGACTTCCGAGAACTTCGTATCATCCGCAAGCACAAAAACCTCACGTGACAATGAAATGGCTTTTTGTTTGATCATTGCCTCTTCCTGGTCAGGAGTTGTATAGCCAGAATGCGGGTGAACCCCATTTACGCCAAGAAAGCATTTATCGAATCGATATTGCTCGAGGCTGGCTAACGCGCCTCTTCCGATGATGGCATTTGTCTTTGGCTTGGCATAGCCGCCAATGACATAGGTTTCAATATTCCTTTCAAGAAGGTGTGGCAAATGCATGAGCCCATTCGTAACGACTACTATGTCTTTTGTTGGAAGGAAATTGAGCATCTCCAGAATGGTCGAGCCTGCATCAAGATAAATGCTGTCTCCTTCTTCGACAAAACTGGCAGCATATTGAGCGATTTGCTTTTTCTCCTGAAGGTTTTTGGCTGATTTTTCTACCATGCTTGGTTCTTGAAGCTTGCCTCTCAGCCTGGCTGCCCCGCCATGAACCCTTTTTAAGAATTTGGCTTCTTCAAGGACTGTTAAGTCGCGTCGAATAGTAGACTCTGAAGCTTCAGTCAAATCGACTAATTCCTGTATTTTAACGATTGGTTTTTCTTTAATTATTTGTAAAATGAGCTGGTGGCGCTCAGGTGTCAACATGAGCCTAACCTCCTATGTGCTTCGTATTTTCATAATAATGTAATCGATTTCAAAAATCAATCATTTTCTATCAAAAACAATCATAATTAATTAAATTTGTCATTCAAGTGAATGTTTTTGATTGTTTTCAGAAAACTAAAAAAACCTCTTCAATAAGAGGATAAATTTTATTTACCTTTGTTTTTTAAAGTTAGCATTCTATTGTTAAGTTTATTACAATCTTAAATATTCCCTAACCCTTTTAAAGAAAGAAATCTTAAACCATAAAAAAACGTTCCCTGAAACCCGGAAACGTTTAAGACATGATTATATTTTATTATCTAAGTACTGCCATAATCCCCTGAAAACCAAAATACATTCCGAACCCCAGCAGCGATAGACCAGAAAAAATAGAAATAGCCCTCAGGCAGCTGAAATTTAGGAATCTCCTGAAGCCGGTCGTGATGGCTGCTACAAATATATCCCATAATGCTAGACCGAGGAAAATCATGCTGCTGTATATCAGCAGATCCGCCCTGCCATATTGACTTGCAGTTTTAGCAAGAATGGAACCATAAATCCCCAGCCAGAACAAAATCGATAGAGGACTGCTGATGGACATTAAAAATCCAGTAAAGAAGCACTTGAACAATGATTCCTTTCCTCTGCTGAAAGCAATCTCGATATTATTCGCCTTAACAATGCTTTCAATTCCCGAGTACATTAGTACAAAACCACCAAACAGCCAAAGGAATATTTGAATGACAGGTATGTCCAGGAAGTTAATAAGTCCAAGATAAATCAATAGCATAAAAATAGCATCCGCTAACATTGATCCACTCCCAACAATCCAGGCATGCCAGAAGCCATTTTTAATACCCTTGTCCAATCTTGCTGAATTAACCGGGCCAATCGGAGCTGCTAATGTTAAACCTAAAAAAATATAGCTAACTAATAGACTGACATTCAAAATCTCGTCCCCCAGCATCCAGAAACTTTGTAAATTTTATGTCAGGAGTTAGGATATTATAACAGCTCGTCCTTTTTTATGTCTGATTTCGTAAAAAATCACATTCATAAAAGTATATTTTCGTGTTATGCGATATATATTTTTAGAAAAAGCGCAATTAAATTAATGTCTAATATGCTTTAATTCGTGTAGATATAATTACGCGGGTGTGGCAGAATCGGCAGACACGCTAGATTCAAGTTCTAGTGGTAGCAACACCGTGGAGGTTCAAGTCCTCTCATCCGCATAAATAAAAGTGCCTATACTTTTAGGCACTTTTATTTATGAAAAAATAGAAACAGCCCGCGGATCATCCGTGAGCTGTTATCCAAATGCTATTTTTAGCCAATCAAATTTTGGCTATGGTTGTTTACTACTTCTAATACTTTAGTTGTCTGCTCCATATCACTTTTGCAAATTGGGCAAGCGGGGACATTGCTGCTCTTAAAATTGTCGCGAACCCAGCAATTGCAATCATCAGAAGTACATACCCATATTTTCGTTTCAGCCGTTACGATCTCTTCAGGTGGTTTTCTGCCAAATGCCATTTCCTCACGCTCCTATATAAGTAATCGACGATCCATTGATAAAAAAATTCATTTATTATAAAAANNTTTTTATAATAAATGAATTATGCGAAAGTTGATATCTATTTCATTTTACCACACTTTCTTATTTTTACCAAAGATGAACCCTCAGGCGTTGCCCTTAAACAACAGTTACTATTATATGCTTAACAACAAAATTTTATTTGCGTTCGTTCAAATTTTTAACCTATTTTGAAAATAAGTTGTACACCTTCATATTCCCGAATAGAAATAGTACAAGCAAATTGTACGCTTTGGCTAATGGAGGTAGTTAAATTGAACGTATTTTTAGGGTACATATTCCTTGGATTATCGCTGGCAGCTCCTATTGGTCCTGTGAATGCTGCTCAAATGGACAAGGGAATAAAAAGCGGATTTTTTCAGGCTTGGCTCCTGGGCCTTGGCGCATTATCAGCTGATATTGTCTATATGCTTACTGTATATCTTGGAGTGGTAAGATTTCTTGAGACATCATACATGCAGTCTTTTCTGTGGCTGTTTGGTTTTTTTGTCCTGATGTACACTGGAATAGAGACAATCATGAATTCTGGTAAGATTGTTATGGAAAACAGAGGCAGCGGATCAGGGTTCAAATCATTCTCCACAGGGTTCTTAATGTCCATATCCAATCCTCTTACGATTCTTTTTTGGCTTGGAATATACGGCTCAGTGCTTGCGAAGACAGCATCCACCTACGGAACTGGGGAACTGATTATTAATAGCTTTGGCATCATCACAGGACTCATCATATGGGATATTGTCATGGCAGCCATTTCAAGCAGCTTTCGGAAGCTGCTTACTAATCAGCTGCTTATCTTCATTTCCTTCATTTCAGGGTTTTCACTAATTGGCTTTGGCTTGTTTTTCGGTTATCAGGCATTGAAGCTATTCTTATAGGAAACAACAACAGAGTGCTGTTCGAATAGGCTTGCATTCTTTTACTTTTTGTCTAAATTTCTTGATTGTTAAGGATATTTTCGATATATAATAGAAAAGACAAAATTAAAAGGATGATTTGTTCATGGAAATTACAGGACATACTGTGGAATTGCTTGAAGATCCATTCGGTCTTCTTCAAGGACACAGATATGAGTTTTTTTTAGATATCATCGTAGACGAGGAAGATGAACTATATACAGAGAAAGGTATACTGTTAAAAGTAATTTTTCTCGTGGATGGTGGCGAAGGCCGAATTCTTCAAAATTATTTCATTGAAGAGGAAACAGAAAAAGTACTTGATTTTGACCTGGAAGATGAAGAGATTGAAGCAGTGAAAGCATATTGCATGCAAAACCTCGATGCTGAAGTAGATAACGAATCAAATTAAAAAAGAGCAGTAAATGCTCTTTTTTAATTTGCTATTATACCTGTACTGTTTTTCCCTCTTCGACAATATGAAAAAGGAGGTGTGCCAAATGGTGTACAGGCCCGTATTCCTCTTCGCTCAATTCCTCATTGAACTCCAAGTCATTCAGGTACAGAGCTGAAAATTCATAGAAGTCCTTCAATTCGAAGCCATAACAGTTGGATGGCTCTTCACTTTCTTCCTCATACTGAAGCACCAGGTAAGATTCTTTCCCCGCTTTATCTTCTGCATCAAAGAATACAAAAAAACCGATATTTGTATCCAAATCAAATAAATGGCGCGTTCCACCTTCTGTAGCTGTTTCATATTCTTCACCACTTAACTTCTGGACAACCATTGTTTCTACTTGATCTTCTGCGTGAAATTTTACGTTAAATGTTTTCATGATTACTGCAACTCCTCTTATCTGCTTTGAGTATCTGGCAAAAATATGTACTGCCTCTAAAAATTACAGACTGAATTGCCAAACGGCCGTTTTAGACGAAAACATCTGTACTGCAAGATGAATTCTTACAATTCTTTAACTCTTGTCATCAAAGTAAATATGCTCTGCCTCTATTTTCCCTCCGATTGTCAGGATACCATACGAAAAATCCTTCTGTCTTCTTTTATCCGTCGGAGAACCTGGGTTGAACAGCAGGATACCGTTTGATTCCTTTCGTACAGGAATATGTGAATGTCCATAGACAATACAATCTACTTCATCCATCATAAAAGCGTCCACTGCCCTTCTTTCTGTTGTTTTGCCAGTGCCGTGTCCATGAACAATCCCGATTTTAAAATCACCAGCAATGAGAATTTCTTTTTTATTCAATAGAGTTCCTAATTCAGGGCTATCCACGTTCCCTGTTACACCGATTACTTGCGCATATTGTTTAAGCTCATGAAAAAATTCCACGGTCTGCCAATCACCGGCATGGATGATGTAATCTGCGGTTTCCAAATCCTTCATCATTATGCGCGGAAGATTCTTTGCTTTTTTTGGCATATGAGTGTCAGACAATACCACGATTTTCATTGCTGCCTGTTCACTCCATTTCTTACCCATTTGTTGTTATGTTACCCTGCATGGATGTGATTAACCATTCTCAGATCTTTTATATTCAGTCACATCAAAGTAATCATTTGTCTTTTTGTAACCATTAACTTCAATGTCAAGGTCATGGAAGTAACGATGAAGCTTCAGCAATGCCTTTTTATCTCGTTCTCCGCCTTCAATCGTTTTTGCATATTTTGATATCGCCTCAAAATCCGCTTGCAAATCGCCATTATCTGTTTGAATACTCTTTAAAATGGAATTGATTTCAGCTGCGGTCTCCCTTTGGGCCTCCCATTTCACCGAATCAATTCCACCCCAGCCAAGTGACTGGTTGTATTTTTGGTGGAACTTTGAAATAAAAATCCCTACACTCTTAAAATCCTTTTTTACTGAATCTTGTTGGAAAACTGCAATGTCCTCATTCGCATCATTACTGGCAGCCACTGCTTTGCGGATTTCCCTGACATCCTCATTATTTTTTGTTTCCCAGCTGGAATAGCCTACATATAATCCAAAAGCCAAAAGGAATAACGCTGCTGGTAAAATCAGTTTCCATTTACTCTTCTTTTCCATGCCGATGCCTGCCCCCCTGTTAAGTAATTACTTTCATTCAAGGAAAACAAAATTACCTAGTTCTTATATAATTTGACAGTTGGATGGAAATACCTTTTTCATTTTTTCATTTTACTTCCATGCTGATTTCTTCTAAAATTCTTGGAAACACCAAACCAGGTACATGCACTGCACCTGGTTTATTTTTCATACCCCTTTATTTTCTTCAATATAATATCTTATTAATTCCTCAAGCAATTGATCGAGCGGGCTAAATACATATCCAAGTCGGCTTGCCATCGAAGTATCGATCGACCAGGATCCTGGCAATGAATATGGAGATGGATTTTCTGCGGCAATGGCGGTTTCAATCATTGCTTCTTTTTCTGCAAGCTGAGCAATTTTATCAATAAGCTCACGCAGGCTTATGTCACCTGCAGATCCAGGATTGATTGATCCATTATAATCGGAAGCACCTATTTTCATTAAAAATTCAGCGGCTTCATCTGCATGAATGAAACTATATCGTAAATCAGGATTCTGAATTCCGATTGCCTGGCCTGATAGAATTTTATCGACATGGAATTTTAAACGTTCTGAATAATCATCATCTGATACTACGATAGGAAACCTGACTGAAACAACATCAAAATAACCAAGCTGATGGAACACAGCTTCCGAGGAGCGCTTAGCTTCCTTGTAGCCTTCGTATCCTGGGTATTCCCTGCGTGTTCTATAGTTTATTTCATATGTATTGGCATCAAAGTTCTCTTCTTTATGCAGCGTTCCAAATTCATACACAGCTTGGGTTGATGTAAAAATATAGCGCTTCGTTTTCCCCTTAAGCACTTCGGCCGTATCCCTGGCCTCAATGGGCGAAAAGCATGATTGGTCGTATACAACATCCCATTCTTTGTTTAGGAATGCAGCTGCCATTGTATCCTTTTTTTCGCGATCTATTACAAGTCGTTCAACTTGATTGCCAAAGGGATCATCCTTTGTCCCTCTCGTAGCTATTGTTACTTGGTCGCCCTCTTCAATCAGTTTTTGAACGAGCTTTTTGCCAAAATACTGAGTGCCACCTAATACAAGAACTTTTCTCATTTGATATTCCCCCTTTATCTCTGTATTTTATTCTGCACCCGAAACAATTTTTCCTTTTTATTCGCATAAAAACCGGCCAAGCTTTATGCTGGCCGGCGGTTGAATTATTTAAGCTTGCTTTTTTTCCTTTGCTTTTGGTTTTGCGGCGGCTTTTTTTTTCTTTACTGGCTCTTTTTTCTCTGGCTTTGTCCGGTCAATTGATGCCTGGAGTGCAGCCATGAGGTCAGTTACATTGGAAACAGGTTCTTTTTCAGTTGGTGTTACTAGTTCTTTTCCGGTGCGTTTTGCTTCTATTAGCTCAAGCAAGGCAGTGCGGTAATCATCATGATATTTATCGGGGTCAAACTCTGTTGTGAGCTGGTCAATCAGCATGATTGCCGTTTGGAGTTCCTTCTCCGTGACCTTATTCTCTTCAGGAACATTTGGCACGTCTACGGTCTTTCTCACCTCGTCCGGAAAATGAATTGTTTCCATCACGAGCGTGTTATCATACACCCTGATTACCGCCAGTTGTTCTTTGGCACGAATCATGATTTTTGCGATTCCGACTTTTTGCGATTCTTCAAGCGCCTTTCTTAATAGGGAATAGGCCTTTCCTCCACTTTCGCTAGGCGACATGAAGTAGCTCCTTTGATAGTAGATTGGATCAATCTCAGACATTTTTACAAAATCGATGATTTCGACTGCTTTTTCTTCATTTTCTTTTTTTAATGCTTCCAAATCTTCATCATCAAGGACGACAAATTTGCCTTTTGTATATTCATAAGCTTTCACGATATCTTCATTTTTCACTTCCTTGTCACAAACAGGGCAGACCTTCTCATATTTTATTGGAGAGTTGCACTCCTTATGAAGCGTCCTCAGTTTAACATCTTTATCTTCAGTTGCCGCATGGAGCTTAATGGGGATATTGACAAGGCCAAAGCTGATGCTTCCTTTCCAGATTGTATGCATATACGTCTCCATCCTTATCGTTTTATTACTAATTTGCTTTAGAATCGGTTAATCATTCGTTAAAACTTTTCCCAGCGGACTAGTTTGTGGATAAACAGGAACAATATAAATATGACTGGTGAAAGGATGGAAATGATGCCGAAACCAATGCTCCCTACACTGGCATTTGATATCCCCAGAGGGGATGAGTGGCGTTATGAAATAAAATTTGATGGGTTCAGGGCTGTTTTATCATGGGATAATGAGATTGCGCTGACTAGCCGGAATGGAAAGCCGCTCCTCCCAATTTTCCCTGAAATTAAGGAATTCTTACTTTCCCTTGAGGAAGGGTTCAAACCGTATCTCCCTCTAGAATTGGACGCTGAGTTGGTATATCTGGAGAATGAATATAAAGCAAATTTTGGTGTCATTCAAGTTAGAGGAAGAATGAGGTCAGAGGAACGTATTGGTCTTATTGCCAAAAAGAATCCTTGCAGATTGATGGTATTTGATCTCCTTACACTTAAAGGCACAAGCCTAATAAATGAATCATATAAAGAACGGCGAACCATGCTCGAAACTTTATTCAAAGACTTACTGCTTCCAAGGGCACCTGATACTGTAAGCCAACATTTAATTCAATTAATCCCAAGCGAGACTGACCTTGATAGCTTATGGGAAAAAATAGTGTTATTTGATGGTGAAGGGATTGTTGCTAAGCGAACGAATAGCAAATGGGTGGAAGGAAAACGGACTGAAGCCTGGATCAAAGCGAAAAATTGGAAATATGTATCGTGCTTTGTCACAGCTTATGAAAAATCAAATGGATATTTTTATATTTCTGTCTACAAGGATAATGAAATATTTTCAATCGGCCTTGTCATTTTCGGCTTTAAGCCTGAAGAGAAAACTGCGCTTCAACAAATTATCAAACAAAATAAAAGTGATGAAGACAGTCAATATATTTATGTTAAACCGGGGATTTGCCTTGACGTGAAGTATTTGGAAATCTATGAAGACCAGCTTCGCGAGCCGCATTTCCACCAATTCCGATTCGATCTTTCCCCTGATACCTGTACATATGAGAAATTTATTTTTCAGCAAAAGAACCTGCCACCTGATATTGAAATCACCCATCCTGACAAACCGTTATGGGAGGAACCTTCTGTCCGGAAAGTAGATTATATTCATTATCTTAGGGAAATTTCTTCCTATATGCTTCCTTTTTTAAAGGGCAGGTTGTTAACCGTCATTCGTTATCCGCATGGCATGTTCGGCGAAGCCTTTTACCAAAAAAATGTACCTGATTATGCTCCTGCTTTTGTGGAAACAGCAATGTCAGAGGGAATCGAATATATCGTGTGCAACAACATGAAGACTCTGCTTTGGCTCGGAAACCAGATTGCTATTGAATTTCATATTCCCTTTCAAACGATCTCGAGCAAAGGGCCTGATGAAATCGTCTTTGATCTCGACCCTCCATCAAGGGAGTATTTTCATTTAGCAATAAGAGCAGCTTTATATATTAAAGAAGTCTTAGATGAATTAAAGCTCATCAGTTTTATTAAAACATCTGGAAATAAAGGGCTTCAGGTGTACGTTCCGCTTCCTGCCAACACTTTTAGCTATGACGATACCAGGTTATTTACTTCTTTTATCGCGCAATATCTAGTTTCAAAGGATCCGGATTCATTTACGATTGAACGCTTGAAAAAGAACAGAGGCAACAGGCTGTATGTAGACTATGTCCAGCATGCTGAGGGCAAAACAATCGTCAGCCCCTATTCAGCAAGGGGCAAATCTCATGCCGGTGTGGCGACTCCTCTATTCTGGGATGAGGTCACCGAAGAATTAAGAATTGAACATTTCCATTTAGGGACAATCATAAAAAGAGTCCAGAAGCAAGGCTGCCCATTCCGCGACTATTTCACTGTAAAAGATGAACAAAATTTTGAACCCGTCCTTCAGATATTAAAGGCGAAAAAATAAGATACAGGTGCATGGAAGGTCGAAAAACCTCCTGGAAGTTGAAATAACGGGTCCTGTTTTCGAGTACAAAAACTAAATTAGCACACCGATTAGCAGTCCAATTATCAACTGAATTGGACTGCTTCTTTTTATTGATATCGGGATTTTTATGCAAAATAAAGATTAATTAGTGTACCTATTCTCACCCCTTTTGAAGGGATACAGAAGGTATTGACAATATGCGAATTAACAACCTATCAATAGTAAAGATATTAACTATTTCCCAACTTCCCACAGTAAGCCCAACATTTATGGACGTTCCTACCAAAAGCGCATTTAAAGGTGAAGTTCATAGGTCTGATTGTATGTGAAAGAAATACCAAGGGTTAATATTATAATTCCTTATACATAAAAAACATATTTCACTTTACTCGATCTCTTTATCATTTTTTGTTGCAAATGCAACAAAGTTGGTTTAAATTTAACGTATGCCATTTTTATTGCATTTGCAACAAAAATATGCACTAAGGAGTTAATTATGAAGGAAGTTCTTCGAGAAATTGGAATGATAGCACGGGCGTTAGATTCTATAAGTAATATAGAATTTAAAGAATATGAACTAACAAAAGGGCAGTATTTGTATCTTGTGCGAATATGTGAAAACCCAGGAATCATTCAAGAAAAGTTAGCTGAGATGATAAAAGTAGATAGAACAACAGCAGCTCGTGCTATAAAAAAACTTCAAGTTAATGGCTTTATTGAAAAGAAAGAAGATAAACATAACAAAAAAATTAAAAAACTCTTTCCAACAGTGAAAGGGAAAAATGTTTATCCTTTTATTAAAAGAGAAAATGATTATTCCAATATCATTGCATTAGAGGGATTTTCCGAAAGAGAAGTAGAAACCATTTTCAATCTTGTTCAAAGAGTAAGAAAAAATATAGAAAAAGACTGGGAATTTGTAAAAAAGGGAAACAAGAGAAATTATTGATTATATAAAGGAGCGACATATTTAAATGACTATAAATATAAAAAAGTGTACCCTTGAAGATTCACGCAAACTTCAAGAAATTAGTTATGAAACATTTAGTGAGACATTTGAGGATCAGAATTCACCCGAAAATATGAATGCCTATTTGGAAAGGGCATTTAACTTAAAACAATTAGAAAAAGAATTATCCAATATTTCTTCGCAATTCTTTTTTGTATATTTTAATAATGACGTCGCTGGATATTTAAAGGTCAATACCAATGATGCTCAGTCTGCAGAAATGGGTGATGAATCACTTGAAATTGAGAGGATTTATATAAAGAACAAATTTCAAAAATATGGACTTGGTAAATTTCTGCTAAATAAAGCTGTGAAATTTGGGGTGGAACGTAATAAAAAGAAAATCTGGCTAGGCGTATGGGAAAAAAATGAAAATGCTATAGCTTTTTATACGAAAATGGGGTTTGTTCAAACTGGAGCCCACTCTTTTTATATGGGTGATGAAGAACAACTGGACATTATAATGACCAAAACACTCATATAACTAAACTGAGCTGTCACATTTGCGCAGCTTCTTTTTTTTCGTATTATTCCAAACTGATATCGATCAAGTCAATAAAAATCCTGGGGGCAAATTGCCACCCAGGAATCAGACTCGTAATTTTAAAACTGGTTCAAATATTTTTTCGCATGTTCCTGCAGCAAACTGTATTGTGCATCTTCATTGAAATCTTCCTGCTCCAATACCTCCGCTACAATACCTTCCTCATTAAAATCGATTTCTAGCTGCGCTGAGTACAAAAAGGTTGCGTTACCGATCAAATCGATCGTGTAGACACCATTATTATTGTGGACAGAACATTGAACCATCCCGCCATTGTTATAAACATTAATTGGCTGCTCAAATTCATTTTCATTTAAAAGGCAAGTAACTAGAGTTGAGGCAGACATGGCTGTTCCGCAGGCATTTGTGAAGCCTACTCCACGTTCGAAAGTATTGACGTATATACTCCCTTTTTCAAGCAGTCTGATAAAGCTTACATTTACTCCATCTGGAAATAATTCATTCGGATTGTTTACCTTTTGGCTTATTTCTTCCTGCAAATCAGACTCTAATTGCTCTTTGCTGACAATAGCTGTCAGGTGCGGATTTGGCACAGCTAGAGCTGTAAATGTCAACTCTTCTGATAACTGCGATATTTTTTCCTGAATAAGTGTTTCTTGATCGAGTTTGAGCGGCAAATCCTCCAATTTAAAAGACACTGGAGATATCTCCACCTGATAGGTTGGGATATCGATAAAAATTTCCTCATGCTTTTTCACTTTAAGATTGGCTTTCAATGTTTCTATTATTGCTTCATCTTTACCGAGCTTTTCACAAACATATCTTCCGGCACAGCGAAGACCGTTCCCACACATTGAGGCCTCGGTACCATCTGAATTAAAAATGCGGTATTGAGCGTCTGCTACGTTGCTGTTACGAATAAACAAAATGCCATCGGCACCGAGTGAAGTATTTCTGTCACAAAGCGCCAAAGCCAAATCCCGTCTTTTAAAATCGTCCAGTTTATAGTTTCCTTCGGTCTCGTCTATAAGTAAAAAATCATTATTAGAACCATGGCATTTTATCAAATCGATTAACATATTCCTGCCCCCAAATTCCATCTTTATATTACAAGATGCCACAAATGATGGATTTGTTCAATAAGGAACTCTATTTTTAAAGACAAATAAAAAGACCAGCATACGCTGCTGGTCCTGTAACATGATATTTTTTAAGAAACCATATTCCTGCACGCCTCTGCACATTTGAAGCATGTATCCGCACACCTTTGACAATGTTCATGGTCATGCTGCTTGCATTCATTTCCGCATGTCTCACAAATTTCTGAGCACAATCCACAAATCTGTTTGACGAAATGGCTGTTTGTCTGCATCGCTGTTACAGCCAAGCCACAAATTTCAGCACACTCTCTGTCTAATCTGATACACTCAGCCATCATTTTCACATTCTCTTCTTTCAAGCAAGAATCAAAACATACATTACAAGCTTCAATTCACTCTATGCATGCCTGAATACAATCTTGATATTGCTGATTCAACATAAAAACATTACCTCCTTGAGTATCCTACTTATTTGTTAACCTAAATACTCGGAGATAAACGGCTATATCAAAAATGGATAAATATTCTAATGATTATAGTATTCGTAATAATGCGCCACTGCCGCAAATACAGCAAGCCGTTCGGAAGTCGATAAACTATAATCAAACGTCAAAACCGGGGTATTGGCATCAATAAAAAATTGTGACCACTCCAGCGGCATCCACCCTTTTTGAAGCTTAAAAGCCTCTCTGCCATTCGCATTCATGAAAAATAAATCGGAACTCAACCCTTTTGACCCCTCTAGTTTTAATTTTTTTCCACCCTCTACTATAGCAGTACCTGATTTCTTTTGTGGATAAAAGAAACCATCGATCTCACCTTTATCGTTAACCAGCTTTGTTTTTTTAGGATCACTTAGCAGCCGTCCAATCAGCTGCCCATGCGCATCATAAATCCCAAGCTGTTTCGCCATCCTTTTATCGATAAAATAAGGTATTATCCAGCGCCATAGCTTTATTTCAATCTCTTTCAATTCACCTGCCAGCATGCCATCAGGTGTAAAAAATAAAAGCCTTATTGCAGGGGCAGGCGCAAAGGCGATCATTAAGTGATTTTGCGATAAAAGATTCTTTTCGTCGTAAAGACTTATCGATTCCTTGCTTTCTTCTGATCTGTTTCGATATAAAAGATAGCTATTATATTGAAAAAAACATACAGACAAAAACGGAACTGCAACAACCAGAAACGGGATATCCCAGGAAAGCAGGAGGCTGACAGTAAAAATAATGGAGAGCATTCCTGCGGAAACAATAGAACCGTTTAATCTGATATTAGCTGCCTGCTGATAATATTGCTGGATATTCATATCTATTATCTCCTTGAAGAAAATCTGTTTCGTCATATAAAGTCTATTAAACAAGGAGCAAATTCATTCTATTTTTTCGACAGAATGAAAAGACGGACAGGATGTTCCTGTCCGTCTCCTAACTATTATTTCAAGTTCAACGCATTAACTGCATTAATCAATCCATGGCCAGCCTTTTCGTCGTAGCCAGGCTGGAATACATCCTCAGCAGATTGTTGGATAATCGCTTTTACCTGTGCCGGTGAAATATTATCCTTTCCGTGTTTCGCGATGATTACCCCAGCTAGAGCAGCAGTTTTCGGGGCAACCATTGATGTTCCGCCCTTTCCACCATATCCGTGTCCAATCACTTCTTTTGTTTTGGGATCTAGTAATGGAACTGTACTCCATGCAAGATAGCTATTATCTCTGCCTGCACCAGTAGCTGGGTCGTAGTTAGGTCCTAAATCTCCACCAGGAGCCATTACATCAATTTTACCAACACCGTAGTTAGAGTAAAATGCTAGATTTTTCAATGCTCCTCCGGCGGAGACTCTGATCATTGTCTGGCTGCTTGGGCTTCTATGTGTTGCACCCTTATCCTCACCGGACAGTTTTCCGGGGCTGCTCAAGTCCAGCGCATTGTTTCCAGCTGAACCAACAACAGTAACTCCCTTTTGAATTGCATACTGGATCGCGCGGTTGAACAAATGTACATCTGCCACGATATCTTTTGTCGCATAATCTGGATTTTGGAACCAGTCATATCCGCCAAGTGACATATTTACAACATCGACATTATCATCTGCTGCCGTCATTAAAGCATCAGCGATATGTGCGGTTTCCGCTCCGCCTGTTGGACCAAATACACGATATGAAGCAACCTTCAAATCAGGACCCACTCCGAGGGCTTTACCTTTCGCAGCAATCGAGCCTGCAACATGTGTTCCATGGCTATTCTGATCGATTGGATCATTAAACCCGGGAACAAACGACTTCCCGCCTGCGTAGTTATCTTTTAAATCTGGATGGTTATAATCAATTCCTGTATCTATGACACCAACAACGATGTCATCTCCAGATAGCGGTTTTCCAGTACCTCCAGGTAGATTCCATGACGCTCCGTCATTTGTTACTTGTTTAATGTCCCACATATATTGGTTGTAAAAATCAGCACCTTCTGTAAGTTCTTCTGCTGCAACAGTCTCTGCTTCAATTGTTTGTTCAGGGTAAACAATATTCTCTGCACCAGCCTCTAAAACTAGCGAGGACTTCTTGACTTCATTCAAGAAGTTAGCATTTTTAGAAGTTACCTCCACAGCACCAAGCTTGTCCAATTTATCTTCTATTAGTCCGCCAGCCTTTTTGATTGCATCTGCATATCCGTCAGGAAGACCCTGTTGATCCTTAAATATGACTAGATATTTATTTCCAGAAGTTTCTGCTTCACCTTTGGTAATTCCGGCATTAAAAATGGTAGCAGCACCTAAAAGTACAGCTAGCGTACCTGCATAAAGTTTTTTTCTCTTCGACATAATAACCCTCCTTTTTTCTTAATTTTCATTATATTTAAAATTTTAATTTTCTCAATATAGTTTTATCGACACTTCAACTGCTGATATAGCAACAAATTTAGGTATATTTTATTATTAAATTTGAAATATTCTCCCTGGCGATAAACTAGCAATAAGGTGAAAGAATCATTTATCGATTCAAAAAAATAAATATTTCGACAATTCATGATTTAAAAACAGTTCTTACATCCTATCAAAATATTAAAAAACCTGATCCAAAAAGGACCAGGTGCAGAGAAAGAAATTTAACCCGCAAGTTCCTTGCTTTTAAAAACAGTAACTGCAGAAGCTAGCAACAAAATGATCAACAAGAACGTAATCCCAGTGGCAAGCCAGATTTCATCTGGCCAGGCATCCAAGACAAGTACTTCAGAAGCGTACTGCAGCAGCTGTGTTGGACTCCACTGCATCAAATGTGAAAAGGTACTTCCAATCAGATTGATTATGATAATAATAGCAAGGGAAACGGCTCCCGCAGCTCCAGGTTGAATAAAAATCGAACTAAAGAAGATAACGATCGTCACAACGAACGCAATCCAGAGACCATATAAACTAAAAGCTGACATAAAATCACCAAATGGAATGAAATCATATAAAACTCCTGTATAATACCAGCTAGCCAATAAACCTAAAAACAAGGAGAGCAACATTATTAAAAGGGCACTGGCCCATTTAGAAGAAATGTAGGAGATATGCGAAACTGGTTTAACGAGAATCAATTGAGCTACTCCGCTTTTCCTTTCGCCAGCAACCATTCCCATGGTAGATAACGCAATGATTAAAATACCGAATGTCTGATATTCTCCCAAACTCATGGTAAATACTTCATTGGCAGAGGGTTTAGGAATTTCAATGACTGCTCCCTCTGGTAAACCTCCTACAGAATCCAGTATTTGAGGCATATAAAATGTCGTCAACGGGTCGATGACTCCAAGCAAAATAAAGGATACCGAGATCCAGATCCATTTATAATTTCTTGCCATCTCCAGTAATTCTTTATTTATAAGGGTAAACCACTGATTCATTTTCCCACCACCTTCATAAAAACATCCTCCAGACTGATCGAACTGATTTCATATTTATACAACGGCCAATCATTTTGCACTGCCATGTTCAGGACCAGCCCTTTTACTGCATTGAGATCATTCACAAAAATACTCGCTTTATTACCTTCTATTTGTATGGAGATTACTTCAGGATGATCAGTTAAAGTACTTAAGTGAACCTCTGGGCTTACTTGGAATACAAGGTCAATTTTTGACTGCTGGTATTTCTCTCTAAATTCGTCCATCGTCCCGGATTCTATGATTTCACCTTTATGCAAGAATAAAATGCTCTCACACACTTCCTCTGCGTCATTAAGGATATGAGTGGAAAATAAAACGGTTGCTTCCTGTTTTAGCTTTTCCAGCAGCTCGAGTATTTCTCTTCTTCCGAAAGGATCGAGGGCAGAAACAGGTTCATCGAGCATAATTAATTTGGGTCTGTGAATAACCGCTTGTGCGATCCCCAGACGCTGCTTCATCCCGCCTGAGTACTTGCTTATTCTTCTGTTCCTCGCATCTGTAATACCTACCAGCTCAAGAAGCTCATATGAACGTTGTTTAGCTTCCCTGGTGCTTAATCCTGATAATTTACCAGTGTATTCCAAAAATTCACTCGCTGTCATCCACTCATAAAACACTGGGTGCTGCGGAAGATAGCCAATCAACTTCCTGATGTCATCTCTCTTCTTCTCACCTTCGAAACAAATCCTGCCATGCGAGGGCTTTAATAATCCTGATAGCATCTTAAGAGTGGTTGTTTTGCCAGCACCATTGGCACCAATCAACGCTACGCATTTTCCCGCTTCAAGTTCAAAGTTGAGTCCTTTTATCACCTTAGTATCTTTAAAGCTTTTCTCCAAATTCTCCACATGGATTAATGCCATTAATGATTTCTCCTTCCAAATACGAAATACAGGATTGGTCCGATGATATTGACCAGCAGTATGACGATTGCCCAAATCCATTTAGGTCCATTGGTTTTTTCTACTTTTATTAAATCAACCAGTGCAACGATTAATAAAATTGCCTGTATGACAAGAATAGGAGCGATCAAAGCCCAGTTCATCGTTTCTAATAATTCCATAATGAATTCCCTCCCCGTTTGATCCTATCCATTAGACGCACAAGGATAAAAAACGTTCACAAAAAAAATCCGGCACTTGTATGCCGGACTTCCTTGCTTTATAAAAGCCTAAAAATAAAGGGAATTCTGTACTCCTGACCTTCATAGGCCTTAATCGCTCCAACAACGGTGAATACTGCTCCAAGCACTCCTACTATCCACAGCATGAATACTCCAATCAGAAAGATAACGAGAATTCCACTCACAATTCCATAAACAGTATAAGAAATAAAAAAGTTCATATATTCTCTTCCATGGTAATCAATATAGCTGGAATCGTCCTTCTTAAGTAGCCAAATTATCAGCGGTCCCAAGAATGCAGTAAAAAAACTAATAACATAAATCCCGGCAGCCAGAAGCCGTTCATCATTTTTGGGCATATTCATTTCCCCTTCCAAATTCTTATATCTAACTTTACGGAACATAACGAAAAAAGTTTCATAAAATTCACGTTTTCATCTTAAAGAAGGTGGATTGGGCACGAGCCTATAAAATTTTTCTGCAATGGTGTCAAAAACACGCAAAACTGATAAAATGATAAAAAAACTTCATAGGATAGGATATAAAATGAACCGAATTTTACTTAAGAATGCAAATGTAATACCAATAACTACTGATCCAAAGTCTAAATGTGATGTCCTCATACAGGAAGGAAAAATCTCGAAGATTGGATATGACATTGCTATGGAAGCAGGAGATAAGGTCATTGACTGTACTCATGGTTATTTGCTTCCCGGTTTTATAGATGTCCATACCCATTTAGGGCTTTATGATGAGGGAACTGGTTGGGCAGGTAATGACGCAAACGAAACAATTGAACCGATGAGCCCTCATGTAAGGGCAATCGACGGTGTCTATCCGCTTGATCCTGCATTTGGGGATGCGATTAAATATGGAATTACCACCGCGCATGTCATGCCCGGAAGTGCAAATGTCATTGGTGGAACTACTTCAGTCATAAAAACGGCAGGTAAAAATATCAAAAATATGATCATTCAAGAGACTGCAGGATTAAAAATTGCGCTTGGAGAAAATCCAAAGAGAATCCATAGTATGGGAAACAAGGATTCAATTACTCGGATGGGAATTATGGGCATGCTCAGGGAAGCTTTCTATGAGGCAATGAAGTCAGATAACCCTGACTCTCTTAGGGTACAGCCATTATTAAAGGCTTTAAAAAGGGAAATACCTGTCAGGATTCATGCACATCGTGCAGATGACATCATGTCAGCCATCAGATTTGCACAAGAATTCAATTTGGATATACGGATTGAACACTGTACAGAAGGTCATCTCATTGCCGAAGAACTAGAAGGATTAAATTTAAAAGTATCTGTCGGTCCAACGCTTACCCGCCGATCTAAAGTGGAGCTCAAGAACAAGAGCTGGAAAACCTATCAGGAATTGACAAATCATGGAGTCGAAGTATCTGTAACGACAGACCATCCATACACCCCAATCCAATACTTGAATGTCTGTGCCTCAATCGCTGTACGTGAAGGATTATCGGAACAAAAAGCGCTTGAAGGCATTACAATTTTTCCGGCTAGGAATCTCCGTATTGAAGAGCGTGTAGGCAGTATAGAGTCTGGAAAAGACGCTGATTTAGTTTTGTGGAGCCATCATCCATTTCATTTCAGTGCCAAACCAATATGGACAATGATAGAAGGCCAATTCGTTTATCGAGAATAGTCGAAAAGCCTCAAAACACGTGTAGATTTTTGGCAAAAAAACGCAAAAAAAAATGGTGAAAAACCTATTTTCTTTTTCATTTTTTTTTAGTATGATACTCTTTGGAAACAAGATATTAAATAATTTAATAAATGATAGTGATTAGGGAAGGCAAATGGTGCGCCACCAGTATCCTGGTTCTAGTGGGTTCGATTCCCACCCCGAAATTTTTTAGCAATACAAAAAATTTCGAGGGTGGCCGTGTTGTTACATTCGCACGGGATAAGACTGCCCTGCTTTGGAGGGATACAAATGCTCAAAAGACGTGATGTTCATGATAGTCATGAACTATTTGAGCTAATGGTGCATCCGGAGGTCTTCCCTTTTGTGCGCCAAAAAGCTTATTCTTATGATGAGTTTGTTTTTATTACAAAACAGACAATTGAAGCTGAAGAAAGAGGCGAGCTGATTTCTCGCACCATATTGGACGAATGGGGAACCCCTATTGGGACAATTAATCTTTTTGATGTTCAGGAAGGTGCTGGCTTTTTAGGTACATGGCTAGGTAAGCCCTACCATGGGAAGGGTTATAACAACTTGGCGAAGGATGCATTTTTTCAGGAACTTTTTTATGAGCTTGGGTTGGAAACGATTTTCATGCGCATAAGAAAAGTAAATATCAGGTCTATTAAAGCTGCTGAAAAACTTCCATATGTAGTAAAGGCTAATGAAACTCGACAGGCAATCTACGAACAGCTTAATGCTAATGGAGATATTTATGACCTTTATGAAATTCCTAAAGACCAATATACCTTGTATTTAAAAAGAACGGTACCGCACGAAGAAGAGAATGTACAATTGCTTGAAGCTTAATAATAAATCTAGAAACCGCCCTGTCCATCAGGGCGGTTTTTAGTTCATTGGGTCCTGAAGATTCAATTCAACCCGGTCTGATAATGAAGCTTCCGATAAAAATACTTCAAGTTCGTCATCTGTTAAGGTTTCATACCTTCCGTCTTCAAAGAAAATCTGTGTCTGGTTTGGATTGATCCTATTCAAATTAAATCCTGTTCCCATCTTTATCACTCCTCGCTTAAAAACGCAGCTAGATTTCCGGGTGGCATTTAACAAAATCATAACAATTATTAGATAATTTATTGGGGTATTTTTTATTTGATACTATTTTGCCCATCATTTCTGCCATTATTCTTTTTTATTTATTCATTTATAACTTGCCTGTTGCTTCAGTCTCAATGGCATCGCTTAGCAATTCAGAAGAGTATCGCTGCCTTTTGCTCCAATCAACAGGTGCTAAAAATCAACAATGACCTTTAACACAGACTAAAAAATATATACTGAAAAGAAATAAGTTTACATAATAATATTATTATCTATTTCTTTGATAGTTCGAAATATAAGCTTCGGACTACAAACGTCTTATATAATTCAAGTTTCCGTTTTTCAATTGGATGCTTAGTGATTCCCATTTTCTTCAATTCCTTAATATACCATCCTTTTGACCCTTCATAAGCCATGTTTGAGCCCTCCTAAAATGGTTTTTCTACCCATTTATATGCAGCACAGGAACGAAGATTGACGGTCTCAATTTGGTAATGGACCTCAGAAATGGGAGAAATCAAAAAAACGCCTGAAAATGGCGTTTTTAATTGTCATATTCCCCTATAAATTTTTCCGAGTACGTCTTTGCCACCCGTTACTGGAATAACGCTGCCTGTGATAAAGCTGGAATTTTCATCTGCAAGGAAACTGATTACTCTTGAAACATCTTCTCCAGTACCTGGCCTGCCAACTGGTACTGAATCATCCTTTTCTTTTAAGGATTCAATAATTTCCCTTTCCTTCCATTCTCCAATAATATCACCTGGACACACCATATTAGCGGTAATGCCATACTCTGCCTCCTCTAGCGCGATTGTTTTCGTTAAAGATGCAAGGCCTGATTTTGCAGCAGCAAAGGCTGATCTGTATATCCATCCGGGGGCAGATTCAACACGGTCAAAACCTACGGTAATAATCCTTCCCCATTTCTGTTCACGCATATAAGGAATAAGCAGGTTTGATAGATAGAAAACCGCATTTAGATTCCCATTGATTAAGTAATCCCACTCCTTGATCTCATAATCCGCCATTTTTTTTCTTTCAGAAATATATGGACCTGCGTTATGGACGACAATATCAATGGACTTGAATACCTTAAGGGCTTCCGAAACAAGATTTTCGCAATCCTCATACAGGGTGATATCACCTTTAATACATATATTTTTTGTACGGTATCGACTAGTTAATTCAACGGCAAGATCTTCTGCTTCATTCTTGCTGCTCCGAAAATTAATGATTAAGTTAATCCCTTCGGCCGCAAGCTGCATTGCTGTACGTCTACCTATACCGGTTGCACCTCCGGTAATTAGAGCAGTTTTATTTTCCACAACCTGTACCCCTCAATTTATTAGATTCACTTATCCCTATACTAAAAAGAAGCTAGCAGATTTGCAACTTTTAGCTAATTTACAGACAGTTTAATTCATTCACCATTATTAACAGCTGGGCATGTGCTTGCATAGGATATCAATATCGAAGTTGGTCTGCTGGAAAGGCGGGATAATATGTTTCCGTGGAATTTATTACCATTTGATCAGAAATCACAGAAAAAGTTTATGGAAATGAAGCCGGATGAAATTGAAAAATATGTACAGCAAATGATGGGAAAGGTATTTCAGCCCAACATGAGCGGAGCGCTCAAGCCTGAAGAATGGATAATGGAGATGGAAAGAAACACAAAGGATCCTGTGAAATCCCCAAACCGTCTACAGGCAGAAATATTCGAAACACATGATTTCATTTTCATCAGACTGCCACTTAAAGAAGAAGCCTGGAAGACGCAAATGAAATTGTATTATACCTCAAACCAAGTCATCATAGAACATATACCAGAGGTATCTGATAAACACACATTGATTTTGCCAGCTACCGTGAAGAGAAAAGGGGCATCCGCAACACACCGGGATGGAGTTCTGGAGCTAAGATTGCCGAAAAATGTGGATTTGCAGTTTTCCGAAATAGATATTCTGTGAATATGCAGGTCAATTACGTGCATGCTAATAAAAGGATGTTTTCGCTTAAATAGTTATTTCCTATTTGGGTTTGTTCATGAAGCACACAAAAACCCCCAATATAAAGAAAAACAGCCCTAATCTAGGGCTGTTCTCCTATTTGAGTAATTATTATTTACTGATGAACATTTGAGTCCAATAGTTGCCTGATGCAACATGTCCTACACCGATATGAGTATAACCTGAGTTAAGAATGTTTGCACGGTGGCCTGCACTATTCATCCAAGCTTTTACTACTGCTTCTGGAGTTGGCTGGCCCATAGCGATGTTTTCACCAGCTGAACGATAAGTGATACCAAACTTCTTCATCATGTCAAAAGGTGAACCGTAAGTTGGACTTGTATGGCTGAAGTAGCCTTTGCTTTGCATGTCTCTAGACTTTTCTCTTGCTACTTTGCTCAATGCTGTGTCAAGGGCAAGCGGTTTCAAACCGTTTTTAGCTCTCTCTTGATTCGTTAATTCAACCACTTTTTGTTCATATGCACTTACAGCTGTATTTGTTGGTGCAGCTGCTGGCTGTTGTGCAGGTGCTTTAGCTGGCTGTTGTGCAGGTGCTGTTGATGGTGCCTTTGCTGGCTGCTGAACAGTTGTTGGTGCAGGAGCTTTAGCAGGCTGTTGAACAGTTGTTTGAGCAGGTTGCTTCCAAGTAAATTGGTAGTTGTTCAAATATTTTTGAAGAATACTATTAATTTGTTCATTACTTAAATTTCCACTTTGATAATAGTAAACTTTTGATTGAACTGTCGCTGCATCTGCTTTATTCATTACAGGATTTGCTGCTAGTAAGGCTGCAGCTGCCGCAATTGATAGGATCATTTTTTTCTTCATTCTCGAATTCCTCCCGAAAATTTAGTTTGTCTCTCTCTTGCATCCTAATGATAACACGGCTTTTTTGTAATAAACCTGGATGTTATTGGGAAAACTACTATTATCCTAATATCAATAACAGGAAAAAATTGAAAGCAGATAGAAAGCTAGATTTTTCAAGGGATTGAGAGCAATTTAATGTCTTCCACTATATTTGATGGATTTTCCAACTTATTAGTGCCTTAACCAGCTATACCAGAAATGGGTAAAAAGTCGTGATTGACAGCTTTTATAACGCCCTTGTAATATTACAATCTTTACTCTAGCATGACAAAAACTAAGTAATATTACACAAAAAAAGCGGCCTAGGCCGCTTTCAATAATGAATTTTCACAAAACAGATCTTTTTTATTCACAAGTAACAAAGAATTCGAAAAAACTTGACTAATGTCCACTACGTTCTTCCTCTTCCTTAGAATCCATTTCCATATCTGCTGAATTATTATCTTCTTCAGGTTCACTAGGATTTCCTACTATAAATTCTATTTTTGGCATATTGTGCATGCTTCTCGCGGATACATGAGAAATAATATAGTAAGTTCCCTCTTCTATGAAGGATTTTTTAAGTCTGTAGATGCCATTTTCACTATGTACTGCCAAGATTTTTTCATGATTTTCATCTTGAGATCGCCAAATTTCAAACTTTACTTCGTCTGCATCCTTCACTTCTTCGGATCCATATGTGACTTTTGCCTCGAAGGTTATTTCTTCATTTACCTCTGCTTTCTCCGGAGTAGCTGTCAGCTGCACATCAAGAAATTGAGGCTCTTCTTCCACACCTTGCTGAGAACAGGCAACTGAAATAATACCTGCAAATATAATGATCAGTATCATCCAAATTTTTTTCATTTAAGTTATATACTCCTTATTTATGTTTAATCATATATTTTGAATGTCTTGGCTGTGTTAAACTTGACTGTTGATTTTTGCTTCAACTACGAAAAACTTTAACACAGCCAATGTGTTAGAAATCGAATTAGCCCTTATTTATATAAGTACAATAGGGAAATAAATCTTTACCGTTGTTCCTTCACCCAGTTTGCTGACGATTTCCATTTTCCCCTCATGCAATTGTACTATTTTATCAGCAATGGCTAGTCCCAGGCCGGTTCCTCCGTCTGCCCTGGACCTTCCTTTGTTGACTCTGTAGAAACGGTTCGTGAGGTTTTTAATGTCCTCTTCTGGAATGCCAATCCCAGTATCTTTTATTTCCAACAGGCAGCCATACGAGTGCTTTGAAAGTCTAATGCAGATTTCGCCTTCACAATCTGTATAACGGATTGAATTGTCGATGAGGTTTTGGAAGATCTGCTCCATCCTTCCCTCATCGCCATTGATTATAATATCCGGATCCAGTTCAAGGGATAAGGCTATCTTTTTTTCGCCAAGAGCAGGACCATATTTGATAATAAAGTCCTCTATTAACTGAGCGAGAGAGAAAGGGCTTTTAACAAGTTTATATTCATCCGCATCCAGTCTGGATAAATCAAGGAGATCAGCGACTATTTTCACCATCCTGCCCGCTTCTCTGTTGATAAGCTTCAAATACTTCTGTTGTTCAACTGAGTTTGTAATCATTCCCGTTTCAAGAGCCTCGCTATATCCTTTTATATAACTAATTGGTGTCCTAAGTTCATGTGAAACATCCGCAAGAAATTCTCTCTTTTTTTCATCTTCTTTTTGTATGGATTCAGACATATGATTAAACGCTCTAGCCAGCTGGCCAATTTCATCTTTCGATTGGATGTCTACCCTTGCTGAATAATCTCCTATAGATACCCTTTCGGCCGCCTCCTTCATAGCAGCAAGAGGCCTCGTAAGCTTGTGGAGCATCTTGAACCCAAGAAAGGCAGCTATTACGATGAATGTCACTCCTCCTATTAGCCAGAGAAACGAGAAATCTACCGTCAATTCTGATATTTTGGCCAGAGGGACATATAAGTAGATAATTCCTTCAAGCCTGCTATTATCAAGAAGAGGAATTGCCACCGAAAGGATTTTTCTGCCAAACCTCTCTTCAAAGCCTGATTTAAACACAGGCTCCCCGTTCAAGAGCTGTTCACGCTCTTCCTTGCCAATCAAAGTTGAGTAATCAATAGCGTAGGGCAAACAGGCGCTGAGCTCCTTGGGATTGCTTACCAGGAAGACTTCAGATTCAGATTTCTCGTTATACCATTCAATCCTTTCTTTGAGCTCATTCGTCAATGGCCCCCCAGAATAATCACCAGCCAGCCTGTTTCCTTCCTCAATAAGGGATTTCTCAACTATATCTACATAAAGCTTTTCATAAAAGAGATATGATAATAAAAATGAGTACAACACTGTAACTAAGATAGTAGCAGTAACCGTCAGCCATAGTTTTTTAAACAGGCTATCCGAAAAAGAAGTCATGATTCCGGCACCTCAAATTTATAGCCCACACCCCAGATTGTTTGGATATAGTCCCCAGTTCCCAGCTTCATTCGAAGAGTTTTTATATGGGTATCAACCGTTCTTAAACTCCCTTGATAATCCATACCCCATACGAATTCCAACAGTTGTTCCCTGCTTAAAGCATGCCCCTGGTGCTGGACAAGAAATACAAGTAATTCGAATTCTTTCAGTGTAAGAGCAATTGCATCACCTTCAACACTAACGCTTCTGCCTTTTTTATCAATCGTTATTTTTCCAAGACTCACTCTTTCTTCATCATATTTGGCATGGGCAGTCCGTCTTAGTACTGCATTAATTCTTGCAACAAGTTCACCTGGGCTGAAGGGTTTTACGATATAGTCATCGCCGCCAAGCTGCAGCGCTCTCACTTTATCCCATTCTTCCCCTTTTGCAGATAAAAAAATGATTGGAACCTGCGAGAACGCTCTAATCTTGCTGCCAACGACATATCCGTCTTCAAAAGGCATCATGATATCCAAAATCACCAAATCAAAATTCTTTTCCCGCATGCTTTTTAAGGCCTCTGAGCCATTTGAGGAGTGAACACAGCGGAAACCCGAATTTTCAAGATACATTTGAACAAGATTGCGCATATCTTCTTCATCGTCAATTATCAGAACATGAATGGGATTCACTTTTTATCTCTCCCTTGTAACTATTTGAAACGGTCCTTTTCCAACACTAACCGTTTTTTCGATTTTTAAATTGTCCGGATTCACAATATATAAATCATTGCTGTCATAGCCAGCAATGAATAGCTTATTATCAAATAACTCAATTTCGAATGGATTTGCCCCTACTTTTATTGAAGCCTTTATTTCTCCATTCTCTCCTAATTGATATAACATGTTAGATCCATGGCTTAGCACGTATATGCTGAGCTTATTCTTAATAAAATTGACTGGCATAGCAGCCGCAGCAATTTCTTTCTTCAATTTACCGCTCTTTAGGTCATAAACGTGGATACGTTCTTCCACCGTTGTACCTTTTCCATGGCCGCCAATCCATAATTCGCCTTTTTGCTGGTTCAGTAGTCCGCCGGCTGCTGCAGCGTGAATCTCAAAGCCTGGCAGCTTTTCTTTATTCTCCAAGTCAATAATGCTCAACATTTTATGATTGAAACTCATTACGTACAGTTTTTGCTCATCCTCAGCCTCAAGTATTGTCAAAGGATCTCTTTCCGTTTTGATCTCTTTTATTTCTTTCCCTTCTAGGCTGTAAAATCGGATACTATCTCTTTCCTGATCAGCAAAAGCGATTTCCGAACCATTATGAACTAACATTCCGTTTACGATTCCTTTACCAGTTTCCCAGGACTCGATTTTCTTCCCTTTGCTTAATGAATACAAATCTACAGATTCCAGCGTATTTCCATAAAGCAGCAAAGTATCTTTATTAGGAAAGATCATGCCACCTACATATGGCCTGTCTACTTTCCAATCAGGAAGCATCATATCCTTGTCCAAATCGTAAAAAGATATTGTCATGTCTTTTATGTTGACTGTAGAAATAAAAGTCGATTTACTCGGAATAGGCTCAAAAGTATCAAACGAACAGGCTGATAAAAATATAGTGAAAGCTGCTGTGACCAGCATGAAAATTTTCTTCATATTTTACTTCCTTTCTTTCACTAGTATCTCATAAAATTATATCTGTAATTTGTGATAAATCTATGAAATCGAATCCCAGTGACCTCTAACTTTCTGCGCATAAATAAAAATGCTTGCCATTTAAAACGGCAAGCTTCAAATATGTATCATTATTTTACCAGACTAGGCTTTTTAACTGCGATTTCTTTTAATTCTTCAGTAAGTACCTCCAGCTCCCATGGACTGTCTGACTCAATAATCAATTGGCCAAACATTAACATAATCTTAAAAAAAGAATCATGGAAGCCACCTTTAAACTGAATGGTATCAACTGATACCAAGCAATTAAGATCATTTTCTTCAATCCAGCATCCTTTAACGAGAACATTAAAGATTCTGTCGAAAGATACTTCTTTTTGCACAAGTTCTAACTCCACGCGGCTAAAAGCTGACATCAGAATTCCTCCTTGCTGCTAATTGTCGAAATCTTCTTTCCTTTATTTAACCATTAGCTTATGAGGCTTGCAACAAATTTATATAAATGTGGATTTTTTAATAGAATGTCTTTAGATAGGCTCTGTTAACCATAACTGTTGATTTCCGCTCCAGGCACTAGCTTTCCGCGGGGCGTCAGATGAGCCCGCAGGAGTCTTCGCGCCTTCCACTACAATCAACAGGTTTTAAAAACAACATTGACCATTAACAAAACCTTTAGAAAAGAGCAAAAAAATAGAGACAGTCTGGCTGCCTCTATCGACTGTAATTCTTTTTATTGTGTAGGACCCTGCCAGGACATCATACCGCCCTGCATGTTAATGACATCAAAACCTTGGTAATCAAGGAACTGGGTTGCTCTTGAACTGCGGCCGCCTGAACGGCAAACGATAACGTAGGTTTTATTCTTATCAAGTTCATTCATTCTGAACTCAAGAAGACCAAGTGGAATATGTATAGCTCCCGGAATGATCCCTTCTGCTACTTCACTTACTTCGCGAACGTCTACTACTTCAAATTCATTTTTTCCTAATCCATTTTGAACTTCTACAGGTGTCATTTGACGCATTTTTACTTCCCCCTTAAGTTTTTACCAGGCGCTCATGCCGCCCTTTACATTTGTGATATTTTTAAAACCGGCTTTCTTTAACAACTTGCTGGCCTGGCTGCTGCGCATACCGCTCTGGCAAATCACTACAACATCTTTATCCTTTGATAACTCGCCAGTTCTGTTGCCTAATTGTTGAAGTGGTACGTTTTTGAAGCCTTTGATATGGTTGCCTTTGTATTCTCCAGGAGTTCTCACATCTATGAATTGTGTTCCAGCCTGCTTTGTTTTCATCATATCGCGCAGCTGATCTGTTGTGATATTATTAACTCCCTTGGTTGGTGCCAGCCTGCTCCAAAGAAACGCTGCTGCGAGAATTACAATCAAAACGTTAATTACTACATCCATTCTTACGCACCTCTTTATTTGAGTTTTTATTTTCCAAAGAATTCTTTACAAGTGTAAATCTAATACCCATACTGGTATTTTAAATTACAAAAATGAACTTCTCAAGAAAAGACATAGATTATTTTCTGCTCTTGACAAGTAGTTCTACTGCTTCATTTACTGCCTGGGAAGTTTCCCTGCCTTCATGCAAATCGTTAATTAGGCATTGCTCAAGATTTCTGCTGACAATTAAAGCAATAGCCCGGTCAACTGCTGAACGAATTGCTGAGAGCTGAGTGACTACAGATTTACATTCATCCTGCTCTTCAATCAGGCGAATACTTCCTCTTACTTGACCTTCAATCCTTTTTAAACGATTTAAAATCTCTTTATTGTACTCCATTTTGCCACCTCCTATTGTGATGGGCCTGTAATCGTATATCCTTTTACATTGAAACCATATTTTTTTAGGAGTCTTGCACCAAAATTCTTTTCGACTTCGTTGGAGGCAATGATGACAATCTGCTGGTCGGGTATTTCTTTTCTATATCTTTTTAAATATCCGCAAGGAATATTGATGGCTCCAATGAAAGGATTATTTGCTGAGTCTTGATAATCACGAAGATCAACAAAAACAGCATCCTTTTCCTTAGGATCAATAGCAGGCACATTTCTTACTGGAACATATCGGTTGAAATATAAAGTAACTAAAAAGAGACTGATGATAAAACTTGTGAGCAACTACTTTTCACCTCTTATAATATCTTGTTCATTAGTGAACTTATAACAACTATAATATACCATAAGGGGTATAAATGCAATAGAAATACACTATTATTTTATATATATTCTTTAAAATTCCGATGAAATAAAAAGGAGGAAAAATATCAGCTTCCCCCTATTACCTAGTAACATTTTTCTTTCTATATTCTTATTCTAAGCTGTTTTTAATTTCTTCTGCCTGCATTATGTGCAATTGAATAAGCAAAATTTTACTTTCATTAGATAAAGCTGATTCAACGATTCTCTTTGTTGCGAGAAAATATTTTTCCATTAACGTCCTTCTTGCTCTTGGGTGTGAGTTTTCATCTCTTAAATCTCTCGCAATTGCTTCTTTAAGAATAAAGTCTGGACTTTCCTCTGCCTCCAATCTCCGGTTATTCCATATTTCCCTGTATTCCTTCAATAATTTATCATATAGTTCTGTTTGCATAGTTTCGCCTCCTGCTTCAAATGGCGGTACAAACCCACTCTAGTATATTTACATAAATCTGCTTTACTTTGCAAAAAATAAAACTAAATTACAAAAAAGGAGAATGCATAATGAGTACCCCATACAGATGTCCTAATTGCAAAACAAACCGTACAAGATTCAATATGATTACACAAGTACCACAAGCAGTTAAATTAAACCCACAATCTGGAGAAGTTGTGGAACAATACTCTAATGACCAGCTTGAACCTTTCCATCTCCCTTATCGGGGGCCAGAATTAAAAATACAATGTGCTGCTTGTGGATTGATAGAAGATGAAAAAACCTTCGCAAAGTTTGGCGAGCATTAATCTCTTTAAATGATTCTTTTTTAAATATGAGTACGTTTTTGAAATCAATCTCCATTTCCATTATGATACAAAGTTACTATACAAGGAATGCTTTTGTGGTTGGTTTAATTTAGGAAAACAAAAAAAGCTTGAGTTTTTTCTCAAGCTTTTTTTCATTTTGCAGCTTTAATTCCATTATCTTTAAGAAACTGTACAGAATCTATCTTCCATTGCTCGTTGGGCATAAATCGTACAAGTTTTATTTGGCCCGTAAAATTCTTGCCGCCCCCCCCTTTTATTTGCCAGTTAATTTCAACTGGGACAGAAAGTGTTAGCTCGTCCGTTAAATCCTCATGGGGCAATATTTCCATTCGGGATATTCTTATATTATCAATCGTTGGAAGTATGGTATCCCAGTCCTGCTCCTGTAGGGTTATATAGGAAATAATTTTTGGATCCTGCTGTTTGATTCCTGCAATAAAGGCGTTAACCAAGTCATATGGATCAGTTTGTTCCAGGTACAATTCAAGCTTACCGCCTGCCTTTAAAATCATTAACTTATGGGAGAGGTCCATAAAATTCGTTCTATGAGTAGTACTTCCGTAAAAATGGATGCAAAAATGACCCGGAAAGTTATTTTTCAACGCCCCTCCGCCATGAGGCATACCGTGCATGGAAGCAGCTATTTTCATTTGTTCTTCTGAAATGACAATGATTGCTCGCCGCTTCCAGCTCCATTGACCATTATAGATTTTCTTCATGATTGCCGTATCTTCAGAAGTGAGTGGCTGTACATCCGCATGATTGCTCCCCGCTCTCCGCTGGACACGAAATTTCATACCCGTTTCCAAATCGACAACCGTGAACTTGCTGTATTTTGGAAGAATTTCATTGACTTCTTTCCATTGGCTCATATGAATCTCATGATTAGCTGATTGCTTTTTGGCTTCAATGCCATTTCCATTATTAATTAACAAGATGCTGAGTATAAAAAGTATCCTCATTGCTTTCATATCGCTCAACTCTTTTTCTTTGGCTTTAAAAAAATCACTACATGAAAGTTTTTGCGTTTTCTCTTTTTACTATTCAGGTTGGAAAATTTTTTAAAAAGGCTGTTTTCGTAACAATTGTTGTTATTGTTCCTTGTTGCTTCTTAAAACCAACCGTATATAAAAAAAGCGGATTAAATGGTTCTCGGAGGGCTCTCAAACCATGTTTTTTCCATTTTAAGTCCTTTTAGCAAACGAAGAGGCCTTATTGAGTACCTGTTTTTCCAATATCAGTTCTTTCCGGTAACCAAGAGGCCTTATTGGTTACCTCTTTTTCCAATATTTGTTCTTTTAGGTAACCAAGAGGCTTTATTGGTGATCTCTTTTTAAAAAAGAAAAAACCCAGCAATGCTGGGCTTAAGAATCAATCTTTTTTATGGTTTGAAACATATTCCTTAGCTTTATCGATTGCAATCGGAATAGCTTTACCATCTTCATAGTGCTCTTCAGTAATTAGAGCATTGGCAATCTCGATTGCTTTTTCACGTACTTCTGGGTCTAAATTCTTCATTGATACTGGGTAATCATTCTTTGTCCAAGGCATGACATTCATCCTTTCCATCGAAGATACTATGTTTTACCCAGTGTGCAGTTAATGAAACAGGATTATACTTCTATGCCACGCAGCTTTGTTTCTATTCCGCTCCAATCTGTAACCTGGCCAATAAAAACAAGGTTTAGCGGCATTTTCATATATTCCTTCATATAAAGTGGCATGCCATATGAATATTGGAATAAATCCGGATACTCCGAATGACTGAATAATATGTAGCCCTTAATCCGATAAATCGAATCTGGCAGAGACCGTAAAAAGGCTTCAAAGTCATTTTGTCTTACAGGCTTCTTAAATTGGAATACAAAAGTGCTCAATCTCAAATAAGTTTGAACATGTGCCTCTTTTCTATCGGTTTTTTTAGAAGCTGACATCGTTTGTAGCATATTCATTGGGATTTTTGAGAATGAACTTAAAATGCACTTTGCCTTTGGGTTTAAAGACTGAATATCCATGTTTATTTTTGCTTGTTCAGCTTCAGTCATCATATCCGATTTATTGACGATCACTATATCAGCATGCTTTACCTGCTCAAGCAAAAGCTGCTGCACTTGAGGATTAAATGTATTCCTGTTTAACCACATTGTGCCATCAACCGTAGTCACAATCCCTTTCATTTCAAGCTTTTCAGCAAACAACGGAGATAGCACTGCATCCAGAACTTCAACCGGATGTGCCGCCCCAGTTGTTTCTATGTAAATTGCATCAAGGCTATTTTCAAAAAGTAAGCCCTGCAGCTGGGATTCAAGTTTATCCTGGATTGTACAGCAAATACATCCTCCCAAAAGCTCTTTTAAGGGCACATCTGTCTCTACAGCATCTGAATCTATTGATACATTTCCAAGTTCATTCATCATCACAGCAATGGCTCTGTCAATAGATTTTTCATGCTGTAAAATCTGCTTCAATAACGTGGTTTTTCCCGTGCCAAGGAATCCGGATAGGATATAAACCTCTGTCTTTTTCATTTATATTTCCACCTAACTTTTTTTGTATAGAACATGGAAAATCTCCAGCTAGTGCTGGAGATTCTTTTTTAAAAGCTATTTCATCTAATTATTTATTCATTTCCTGCTTCAGCACTTCCACTGCTTTTTTTATTTGCGGATCTTCGTTTTTAATCTTTTCACGAAGCGAATTCATCAGCTCAATTGTTGAAGTACCTTTTAATACTCCATTTTCTTCAAGCTTCTTTGATTTTTGGAATGCGATAACAGCCGCTTTTGTCTTTTCATCAAAGAATCCATCTTCTCTTCCAGAATTAAAGCCAAGAGCTTTAAGCATTTTTTGTGCAGCTTTGACTTGTTCAGATGCAACAGAAACTTTTAACTCAGCTTCCGGATCGATGAATGGTAATGAAGCATATTCGGGCAATAGTACTTCATGGTCTGGCTTGATCCCTTTTTTATGAATCCAATTCCCCTCAGGTGTCAGCCATTTATCAGTCGTGAATTTCATGTTGGATCCATCCGAAAAATCTTCTGCTCTTTGGACAGTTCCCTTGCCAAACGATTTTTCTCCAACAAGTGGTACACCAGCTGATTCACTTACTGCCCCAGCGAGTATTTCGGAAGCACTTGCGCTTCCTTTATCGATGACCACGACCAATGGGAGATTGTTATTATTCTTGTTCTCAGAAGCATATTCCTCAACATGACCTTTTCGGTCCTCCACTTTGAACAAGATCTTCCCCTCTGGTACGAAGAGGCTGGAGATTTTGATAGCCTGATCTAACAAGCCTCCTGGGTTTTGCCTTAAATCAAGGACAATACCTTTCATTCCTTGTTTTTGCATATCATTCAATACATCTACTAACTCAGTTGCAGTGTTTTGTGAGAAGTTGGTTATCTGCACTTTAGCAATACCATCTTCAAGCATTTCACCATAGACTGTTTCAATCGGAATCGTATCACGAGTAATCGTTACATCCACCGGCTGCTCTGCACCCTGGCGTAGAATCGACAATTTGACATCTGTTCCTTTTTCTCCTCTTATCAATGCCACTGCTTCGGTAGAGCTCATTCCCTGAAGACTCTTTCCGTCCACAGACAGAATTTTGTCCTCTGGCTGCAGCCCTGCTTTTTCAGCAGGCGACCCTTTTAGAGGAGTAACGATGAAAATATTTCCTTCTCGCTCCTGGATTTCGGCACCAATTCCTTCAAAGGAGGAAGAAAGGCTTTGATGGAAACTCTTTGCGTCATCCTGGCTCATATAATCAGAATATGGATCATCAAGGGATTCCATCATCCCGTCTATGGCACCATTGATCAGCTTTTCCTGATCAACATCCTGATAATAATCATTTTTTAATGTGTCATATGCATCATACAGTTTTGCAAATTCTTCGCGTTCCCTGATAACCTGCACTGCGGGCTTGTCTTCTCCGAAAGCAAGCGCAAAGGTAGTGATACCTGCTGTTAAAAAGACTAGAAAAAACAACAGCATTGCAAAGTGGAACTTTTTAATCCGAAGAAAACTGTTTTTGGTCTCTGCCTCTGGTGTCTTTTCTGGACTGTTAATTTCTTCTTTGTTTTCTTCATTAATATTCTGCTGATCCAACCCTTTTCACCACTTTCAAATCTAGCTTAAAATCCTTAATGATTAGGATAACATTTTTATAATAAAATTAACAGAAAAATAGGCACGGTATCTGGTACATAAAAAAGCAGCGGTCTTAAAGACCGCTGCTTAAGCATTCTATTCTACATCATAACCTTGATCTTCTACTGCCGATTTCATTTTGCCAACTTCTGCTTTTGAAGCGTCATATTCGACTTCGGCAGTGCCTTCTGAAAGGGAAACGATTACGCTTGCCACTCCGTCAACACCCATTAAAGCTGTTTTAACTGCCTTTTCGCAGTGGCCGCAAGTCATGCCGGATACTTTTAACATTGTTTTTTCCATATAAATCTTCCTCTCATTTTATAATTTATAACTTAATCCGCTTCAATCGAAGGGAATTAGTCACTACAGAAACTGAGCTAAACGCCATTGCTGCCCCTGCAAGCCAAGGGGCTAATAAGCCAAGAGCAGCAATGGGTATTCCTGCTGAATTATACGCCAGCGCCCAAAACATGTTTTGGCGGATGTTTTGCATCGTTTTCTTGCTCAAATTAATCGCTTTCGGGATCAGCGTCAGTTCTCCGCCAAGGATTGTCAGGTCAGCTGCCTCGATGGCCACATCGGTTCCTGTACCGATCGCAATTCCGATGTCAGCAATTGCAAGTGCCGGGGCGTCATTTATACCATCTCCAACCATCGCAACCTTCTTGCCCTTAAGCTGAAGCTCTTTTACATGATTGGCTTTTTCCTCTGGCAAGACCTCAGCAATTACATGCTCAATACCAACCTGGGCAGCAATCGCCTTAGCTGTACGGGTATTATCCCCAGTCAGCATATAGACTTCGATACCAAGACCCTTTAGTTCTTCTATAGCTTTCTTTGCTGATTCTTTGACAGTATCTGCGACAGCAACAATTGCGTTTACTTTGTAATTGATCGCTATCATCATTGCTGTCTTGCCCTGTGTCTCCAATTGTTCCAGCCTATGTTCATATCTCTCGAATTCAATGCCTTCTTTTGACATTAGCTTTCGTGTGCCTACAAAGACTTTTTCACCATTCATCACTGCTGTTATGCCGTGGCCTGGAATAGCCGAAAACTCATCTATTGGCAGGAACTCTACATTTTTTGCGGTACCGTACTCCACGATTGCGTCTGCAAGCGGGTGTTCGGATGCTTTTTCTGTGGATACAAGATATTGAAGTACTTTACCTTCGTCTCCAAAAAAGTCAAGGTCCGTTACACTCGGCTTTCCTTTTGTAATTGTACCCGTTTTATCAAGAACAATAGCATCTATTTTGTGAGTAGTTTCTAAATGCTCTCCGCCTTTAAATAATATGCCGTTTTCTGCGCCTTTCCCTGTCCCCACCATAATAGAAGTCGGGGTCGCAAGCCCTAGTGCACAAGGACATGCTATGACAAGTACGGCAATAGCTGTTTCAAGAGCGGATGCAAAATCTCCTGGAGTTACTGCAAAATACCAAACCATGAATGTGACAATTGCGATTGCGACCACTACAGGAACAAAAACCCCGGAAATTTTATCGGCAACACGCTGGATCGGCGCCTTGCTTCCTTGCGCTTCCTCTACAACTTTAATGATGCCAGCTAAAGCGGTATCTTTTCCAACCTTTGTTGCGGTCATGGTTAGCGTTCCATTTTTATTGATTGTTGCACCAATTAAAGGATCACCAGATGCTTTCTCAACAGGTATGGATTCTCCGGTAATCATTGCTTCATCGACTGCTGATTGACCCGATACGACTTTTCCATCTACTGGAATCTTTTCACCAGGTTTGACGATAATTGTATCGTTCACTTTTACATCTTCAATTTGAATTTTGATTTCCTGCCCATCTCTGATTACAGTCGCTTCCTTAGCCTGAAGGCTCAGCAATTTTGAAATTGCTTCTGTTGTACGGCCTTTTGCTAAAGCCTCAAACAACTTCCCAACTAAAATCAATGTAATCAGGACAGCACTCGTTTCAAAATAAAGATGAGGATGGTAGTGCGGGTTTCCAATTGTTTTTATCGCTTCCGCCAGACTGTAAAAATACGCTGCAGATGTACCGAGCGCGACAAGCACATCCATATTGGCACTCTTGTTTTTAAGCGATTTATAAGCACCGACATAAAACTGTCCGCCGATATAAAATTGCACCGGTGTCGCTAACAATAGCTGGAACCTCGGATTCATCAATAATTCAGGCATCGGAAGCCCAGTGTCCCATGGCGCATGCCCAATCATTGTATAAAGAAGTGGAAGAGATAATAGAATTGAGATCCACAGCTTTCTCTTCTTTGCGTTGATTTCTTCTTCCTTTTGCTGTGCTTTTGCTTCACGCTGGACTTTTTCCTTTGCGTCATAGCCAAGGTTCTGAATTTTGCCGATTATTTTTTCTGTTGACAGAATGGCACTGTTATATTCGACAGAAGCCGATTCAGTGGCAAGATTGACATTTGCGGAAACCATGCCAACCATCTTGTTAAGGACCTTTTCGATCCTTGTGGAGCATGCAGCGCAGGTCATACCAAAAACGTCCAGATCCACCTTTTCATTTCTGATCCCGTACCCCAGATTGTTAATTTTATTAAATATATCGTCGGGATTTATTTTATCTGGTTCATATGTGACTGAGGCATTTTCCATTGCCAGATTTACTGTTGCCTCTACCCCGTCCATTTTATTGAGGATTTTTTCAATCCTTGTTGAACAGGAGGCACAGGTCATACCGGTTATGTCGATGCTTATTTGTTCTTTCAAGCTCTACACCCCGCTTTGTTTTCCGATGATATATCTACATTATCGGATTTGTTAATCTTTCTGAACATTTCCGCTCCAGCATTCTTATCAACAACATGGAGCTTTATCATAAGTAATCACATACACTTAACTTTAAGATTAATAATTATTATAATTTTACTATACCCCTGTATAGTATATTTATCAACTGAAAAAAATTGTTTTTTTTGTTAGTTTACATCTTTTTATGGTTTCATCAGTAATAATTGTCACATTTCAGATAATCCTATAACCCATAACTTACAACAATTCTTTTCCCGCCTGGCACCAAACAGTTCTATTCAAGCTTTATAAATGTGCATTGTCAACTTTTTACCGCATACAGATATAGATAAATTTAACGGGAAAATTTTCCCGGAAACAAAAAGAGCCTGCCACCAAGCTGGCAAGGCTCTCACTTATTAGATTTTTTTCACATTATCGAAGTATTCTTCCAATGTCCACTTGTTTTTATAGATCTCCGTAGCAGCCTTGATGCCAACATAACGGAAATGCCAAGGCTCGTACATATAGCCGGTAATGCCTTCCTTGCCTTTTGGGTACCTTAAAATAAACCCATATTCATGTGCATTGTGAGCTAGCCATACACCTTCTTTAGTTTTAGCGAATTGCTCATCAAGATTAAAATCATTTGTGCTGCTGGAGATATCCATTGTCAATCCGGTTTGATGCTCACTGCTTCCCGGTATCGCTACTGCTTCGAGGGCTTTTTCCTTGCCAACTCTTTTAATTTCAGCATTAAAAATTGCATCCTGGCGTCCATATGACCGATACCCTGAGACAGCGGCTAATTCGATTCCATCGTTTTTCGCCCCTGTAAACATTTTCTCAAGGGCAACAGCAGCCTCTTGTCTCATCAAGCTTTTCTCAAGTTTCTCCTCACCAAACGAGAAAAGTACATTAGGGCGGACTAAATCACTCGGGATATAGTTTGCCGGCAGCCCAAATACTTTATTAACAAGGGATAATATATTTTGTGGATTTTGGATAACATTTCTGCCATCTGCATTTTGAATGACATTGAAATATGCGGCTTCCAGCGTCAGTTCATCTTCAGCAGGCTTGTCCACATTCTCTTCATTTCCACTCATGTTATCTTCTTGTGGATTTGTTTCACTAGGTATATTCTCTTGTTCGTCGGCCTGCTGTTCTTGTCCAGCAAATTTTTCTCCAATGTAAGGTATCTTTTTTAAATAAGTTTCTGCAGGGGCACAGCCTGCCAACAATAATGGCAAACAGCATAATAGTAAAATCTTCTTCATTTTATCCACCAATCTTTAGCTTTCTTAGGCAATAACACCATTCTATCATTTTTCAAAACAGTTTCGTATGGCCTTTTTTCCCATTCACATTCTTTTTAATTATGCCTGTAAAATAATGCTTGCAAACTTGCTTATGGAAAAACCCTTTCCACAAGGAAAGGGTTTTCATGATAATTTACTCTTTAATTACTGCTTCAAGTGCAACTTCAATCATATCGTTGAAGGTTGTCTGACGTTCCTCTGATGTAGTTTCTTCACCTGTAAGGATATGGTCACTAACAGTAAGGATTGATAGAGCCTTGCGATCGTATTTAGCAGCCAAGGTGTATAGTGCCGTTGTTTCCATTTCTATCGCGAGAATTTGGTATTGTGCCCATTTTTCTAGTTCAGCATTATCGTTGTAGAACTGGTCAGCAGTGAAAACATTCCCAACTTTAAGGTTCAAGCCTTTTTCCAAACCTGAATTATACGCTTTATATAGCAGGTCGAAGTTGGCGGTTGGAGCAAAATCCACACCGCCAAATGTCATGCGGTTCATCTGTGAATCAGTAGAAGAGCTCATTGCAAGGATGACGTCCCTAACTTTTACATCCTTTTGAATGGCACCGCATGTACCTACACGCACGAGGTTTTGTACATTATAGCTATTCATTAGTTCATTAATATAAATTGAAATAGAAGGAACGCCCATTCCAGTACCCTGAACTGAAATCCTTTTGCCTTTGTATGTACCAGTGTAACCGAACATATTTCTTACTTCATTATATAGCTGTGCATTTTCAAGGAAAGTTTCAGCAATATATTTCGCTCTTAAAGGATCGCCAGGAAGCAATACCGTTTCTGCAATTTCATTTTCTTTAGCACCAATATGTACACTCATAATAAAATCCTCCATCCTATGGGTTGCTACTACAAAACTATACCATAATATAGCTGCTCAGGAAAATCTTCAGATTCATGACAATTTTGTAGAAGGGAAAGCTAGAAATAGCTTAGCCAATGCTATTGCAAAAAATTCCTTAACATTGTTTTTGAAAAAATAAGGTTAAAAAGGAGAATGAAGAATGGGAAAGAAGCACCGCAACCGAATCAATTCACCTAAGAAAAACAATCATATCCCGCCTGAAGCAATCATCGCCGAGCAGGAAGCACACGGAAAAGAATATTCCGCAACTGGCCGTAAAAGCAAGGCATAGAAAAAAGACGATGGAGCTCTTTTAGCTTCATCGTCTTCTTCCATTCAGTTTATCAACATTTAGCAATAACGCTCCACTGCAACCTGGATTTTTTGCTTTAATGATGGAAGGTCTGAAACGTGGACAGTCATCCGGACATAGGATTCATCCATTCCCATTGCTTCTGAAAGGAATCCGCCAAGTCCTTTTGCCCTGCGGTCCACTTGCATTAATACTTCAATTTCATTTTCATTTCTTGGATAAAAATTAAGCTCTAATTCATCAATCCTGCCTCTAAAAGGACCTGCAACCGGCACAAACTCGAACTCTTGGACAAATGGCAGATGTCTGCGGAGATGTCTAGGTGCCTCTTCGCATTCCGCCTCTCTCAAGCGGAAGCCCAGGTCGCTGACTGCATTAAATATCCCATCCATCACTGGGTTAGGAACAACGGTTAAATAATCCTTATCAGTAGGATCAACAGCATTTTTAATGTCTAGTCCAGTTGTTACCCAAACTTTAGTCCTTCCCATTGACAAAGGCATTTCCATTGGAAGCCTGAATGAAAACGGAATTTCTTTTGTTTCATTTTCCTTAATCATGAAAGACTGAGTCAGCCTGAAACGATCAATTTGAGCAGTTGCAGTGTATTTTTTATCATCTGATTCCTTTATATATGTTGTATGTAAGCTTAGATAAATATCATCAATATTTTGTTCTGTGCTGCCGCCGCGAATTTGAACCACGCCGCGAACCTCTTCGCCTGGCATAACCCGATCTTTTTCTAGCCTTGTATCTACCTTCGCTGCACCGATTCCTACACTAGAGAACACTTTATTAAAAAACGACATTTGTTTTATCCTCCTTAAATTCTTTTTTGGATTCATGATTATGTATACGTTTATCCTTTCTTAGGGTTTCACAATTCTGAAATTTTTTTTTTGCTCTATTGGTAAGCACCACAATAAAAAAGGCAGACCCAGTTGAATCCACCTTTAAAAAATTAAGTTCTAGTCTATGTCCTGCTCTTCATCGATAATGCACTTTTCTATCAGGTATTCAAAAGTGATATCTGCCATTTCCTCAAGTTCCTCTTCCGTGGGAACGTATCCCCTTTTTACAAGTTCATGAAAGAAAAATTCAGCTATTTCCTCTGTATCAATAAAAACCTCAATCTCTTTCACAGATTCGCCCCCCTTAATTCAAATGTATGTGAAGCATGCCTGTTTCATGCCAAGCATAGGCTAAATTTTTGTATAGGTTCTAACTAAATTGGACAGGCATAGAATGAATTAAACTTATCAAGGAGTGGATTCGTTTGGAGAGACTGGGTACCCTGGCTGAAATGTTTGTGGAGGATGTAAATAAAGAAGACAGTGCAGTACTTGAATTATTCGAAAATATATTGGACTTTTTATTTAAAATCATTTTAGTGGCCGGAATACCATTCTTGCTTTATGTTCTGCTCCAGTTTTCCAACTTGTTTTAAACATGGCTTTTTCCATCATTATTGACGAGGATCGATAACTTGCGCAGTATTACTCTCATAACGTGAGCATATTCTTCATCATTAAACCATTTATATAAAATTCGATAATCGTTATAAATATCAAGCAGATTATCAATGGTGGTTCTTCTTTGGCTGATTTTCCGCAATTCTTCCTTTTCGCCTGAACGTGACGCTGAAGGTTTTTTCTCAAGGTTGACCGATGGCTTCACCTCTTTGTTAGCGGAAAAGAGCAGGCCCAATTTCTGGATGAATGTTTCGGCACTTTCCGAGTCCGCAACAAGCGTCAATTCTTCCTCACCAGCTTCAAGCCATTCGCCATCTTTAATCCTGGAAAGTTCGTAAATAACATCTTCCCAGGCATCCTCTTTATATCTCCAAATTTCTGTCCTGAATCCCACAACCTTAAACAGGTCTGAACCATACCCTTTAACCTGGACCAAATCCCCGAAGAAGTATTTGTATTCGATATCGATTTGCTCCTTTTCAAGAAGCTTACCATCATATTCGGAGAGCATCTGTAAACTGGTTTCCAAATACAGACCCTCACTATTGTTTATCTCATATACATGAAGTCCGTCGAGCCACTTTACATCTGTCACTTTCCCCACAGTCCCATAAATAGTGATCACGACTGTATCACCGATGTTAAATTTAGGTTGCTTCCGTTTTTCCATTTCCTCCATCCTCTCAACGATGAGTCGTGAATTGTGATTACAACAGTATATGCATTATTCTGAAAATCGTCACGCCCAGATGAAAGGAAGGAAATATTGTTTTTAGAAAATAATAAAAATGGTTTAAGAGATGCAAATGCAAAAGTAGTTCATCCCTGATATTCACTAAATTGCTGATGCAAAATAGAAAATCGTTAAATTCTGTAAGAAATAAAAAAACTCCTGAACACGAGCACAGGAGCATTAAAAAGATCAATTCAGCTTTCTGAAATCAGATATAATTCCCATGCATCATCAAAAACAGTCATGCTTTTCAAATAGTGGCCGTTCAATTCAAGATACGAACTGACTTCATGATAGTCAGTGGCATTTTTAGGGAAAGCGAGATCATCGTAAGCATCATTTGCAAACGTACTGATTGCATCCTTTGGAGCTGTGGTTCGATACTTCATCAAAAAATGGTAAAAGCTTTTATACATATATGAACGCCTGCCTATTGGTAAAATTGTTGAAGAAATGCACTTTTCAAATACTATAACGGATTGTGACCTTGCGCGTCTACCTTAATGCTAGAGAAGAAAATCAGTTTCGCACCATCCTAGCACAATAATCCAGGTGTAACATACGGTAATTTTTTTAGAATAGCTGTGTTAAATAAGACTGTTGATTTCCGCTCCAGGCACTCGCTTTCCGCGGGGCGTCTGGTGAACCTCCTCGTCGCTTGGCTCCTGCGGGGTCTCACCTTGGCCGCTGATCCCGCAGGAGTCGAGTGCCCTCCGCTTTAATCAACAGGTGCTTAAATCAACCTTGAACTTTAACACAGCTTTTAGAATAAAAAGAGCACCTTCAACTTAGAAGGTGCTCTTCTGCTTATTGCCACCTGGACGATTTCGCCATTTCCAGCAGCGCCCAGATGATATTGAACATCAGGATCGCGACCGTAATCGGAACGGCATGGAGCCAATTCATTCCGAATTTTTCCTTAATCAGTCTTACATAATATCCGCACATAAACAGGACAAACATTGCCGCAACTAGCATGATTGTTAAAGCGATATACATATACTCACCCTTTTCCCATTTCGATACTCCCCAGTCTATTATAATTAAGCAGAGGGATCATGATAAACGGGAATGGTGAAACTTTTGTGAATTATATACTGGTAAAAGTATGTTTTATCACATTGGTATTTTGGTTTTGATAACAGTCTGTTACTGGAATCGTCAATCTCAATACTTCAAGATGAAAAATCAAAGTAATTTCGTTTGAGCAGCCTTGGCTGGGACATAAGTTCTTCAAACGTGATTACTTTATTAAGATTTTTTGTATTGATTAAAAATAACTGATCTTCAATTTCTTTTGTAATCAGTTCTGTTTGGTAGGTCATTTCACAATCGAGGCAATGGACTGCCGGTGTTTCATCGATTTGGATTGCCCTCGAGCCATCTGGCAGCTCCCAGAATACTCTGTCGGTGATTCCTTTGATATTACCGCTGCTGCACCACTCACAATTTTGCATCAGACCACCCCCTAATCTTTTGAAGATGGGACCGCCCCTTGCCCATCCACTGCTTCAATTGTTTTGTTTTGCTGCGACATAAATTTCTTTTCTTTCAGTTCATCCCGTTTTTCACGCTTATCTTTCAATGATGCATGATTAGGATCGACCTCATATTGTTCCCTCCGATCAAGGCGGCGCAGGCCTTCTGGAATAAGGTTGAATTCACTATCATTCATAATTGCGGCAATCCCAGTATTTGATTTCTTGTTTTCATATTCAGGATAAACTTGTTTAAAGTAGCCTTCTGCTCTCCCAGGCACATAATTTTCAGGCTCCGGATAGGAGGTAATGACTCCTTCAAAGTTACGGAGAACTACTTTTTCAGGACTCTGGGAAATCAGGTAATTCGGCTGCAAGGAAATTTTTCCGCCGCCTCCAGGAGCGTCGACTACAAAGGTTGGAACTGCGTAGCCGGACGTATGTCCTCTTAAACCTTCGATGATCTCAAGACCCTTTGTCACTGGGGCACGGAAATGTCCGATGCCTTCGGAAAGGTCGCACTGGTATATATAATATGGCCGGACTCGTATTTTTACGAGGTCATGCATGAGCTTTTTCATGATTGGGACGCTGTCATTAATACCTGCAAGAATAACGGATTGATTCCCGACCGGAACGCCCGCGTTTGCAAGCATTTCACATGCATGCTTGGAATCTTCGGTGATTTCGATGGATGTATTGAAATGTGTATTAAGCCAGATAGGATGGTATTTTTTGAGGATTGAACAAAGCTTCTCTGTAATTCTTTGAGGAAAAACAACTGGTGCCCGAGTTCCGATCCTGATGATTTCCACATGATCTATTTCGCGCAGATTTTTTAAAATATATTCAAGGATATTGTCATTGATCAGCAGCCCATCACCGCCAGAGATTAATACATCCCGTACTTCTGGAGTTCGGCTGATGTAATCGATCGCTGCATCGAGCTGTTTCTTTGCCACACCCATTCCGATTTGTCCGGAAAATCTTCTGCGTGTGCAATAGCGGCAATACATGGAGCATTGATTCGTAACAAGAAATAAAACCCTGTCAGGATAGCGGTGAGTCAAACCGGGTACAGGAGAATCCTCATCTTCATGAAGTGGGTCTTCAAGATCATACTTCGTTTTATAAATTTCCTTTGAAATTGGGACGGATTGCATCCGAACCGGACAGCGGGGATCATCTGGGTTCATCAATGATGCATAGTATGGCGTGATATTCAAGGGAATGGTTTTCGTGGAGATTCTGACTCCTTCTTCTTCATCAGGTGTAAGATTGATAACTTTCTTCAAATCCTCAAGTGTCCTGATTGTGTTTGTCAGCTGCCATAGCCAATCATTCCACTGTTCGTCTGTAACATCCTTCCACAGTTCGATGTCCTTCCAATGTCTTGAAGGTTTATATAAAGATTGTTTCATCTGATTTCCCCCTTAAGTAATTTGCACATATAACTAATGCAAGTTCCGTGCCAAAATTACCGATTGTTCAGAAAAATCAATAAAATCCTTATATACCTTAGGTTGGGAAGAATTTTGTGTTAAATATCCCCCTCAAAAAAGAAAATAACCTGCTGAAATTCCGGCAGATTAAAAGAATCATTATTTAGTTGCAGAGAAGTAATCCGCAAAAATATCTCATAAATTCAACTTTTTTAATTTGTATTGTAGTGTCTGTCTAGGAATATCAAGAAGCGCAGCTGCTTTCTGGATATTTCCATTACAAGCTTCAAGAGCATCTGTGATGAGTTCCAGTTCAAACTCCTTAAGCTGCTCCCTTAAAATGAAGGAGTTGCTTCTTGCCGGCTTAATGATTTCATCCATGGTTGTAATTTGCTTGAGCATCACCGGTAAGTCATATTCGGTCAGGACCTGGCCCTCGCAAACATTCATCATGTATTCGATCGTATGCTTGAGTTCCCTAACATTCCCCGGCCATTGATGCCGTAAAAATACTGCCGTTACATAATCATCTAATCCTGTTAACTGTTTTCTGAGCTTCTTATTATAATAGCCGATAAAGATTTCGGACAGATACAAAATATCCTCTTTCCTCTTTCTTAATGGCATCAATTCGAACGTAAGAACATTTAAACGATAAAACAAATCTGTCCGCAGCTGGTTTTGTTCCATCGCCTTTCCGGGATAAACATTCATCGCGGAAATGACCCTGACGTTGACAGAGATCACATTGGTGCTGCCTACTCTCCTAACCGCTCCATCCTCAAGGACGCGAAGGAGTTTTGCCTGAAGGTCAATCGGCATCGAATTCAATTCATCCAGAAAAAGTGTGCCGCCATTAGCTAGTTCAAATAGACCCGGCCTGTCCACCGCTCCCGTGTAACTACCTTTTGACGTTCCGAACAAGATGCTTTCCAGCAAATTTTCCGGAATTGCTGCACAGTTTTGCGCAATAAAAGGTCCTTCTGAGCGACTCGAGGCATTATGGATCGACTGGACAAAGAGTTCCTTCCCTGTTCCGCTTTCTCCAAATACGAGAATCGGAGAATCAGATTTTGCCAGTTTCTCAGCCTTCTGCTTAATTTGTGCAAAATACTGGTTATTTGTAAGCATATCACTGAACGTATACGCAGCCTGCTGCTTAAGTGCTTTCCCGCTGCGATGCTTAAAGCTTTTCTGGACCTCCACCAGACGTTCAGAAAGCTGTTTGATCCGCGAATAATCCTTGGCGATTTCCACCGCGCCAATCAAATCCCCCTGAACAAAAATCGGCAGCGTGGTGTTGACTGTTTCAATTTTCCTCCCATGCAGGTTGACGAACGACTGAGTCTCATTATAGATGGGCTTTTTTGTCTCGATTACTTTCAGAAGCGTGCTCGATTGCTCGTTTAAGGATGGAAAAACTGATAACAAAGGCTTGCCGATGACCTCCTTGATATCTAGACCATCATGCTTTGCCGCCACTTCATTATAAAATATCGTGATTCCCTCTGTATTCACGACATGGATTGCTTCATCAATGCATTTTAATATCGCGCTCAATATTTCTTCCGTTACATCGGAAATTGAATTCATACTCATCACACTCCCATATTAAGTATATGACAGTGTGCCGAAAAACTGTCTTTTTACTGCCTAAAATTTGGCGGTGATACCAAATCTTTCACCCATACATTCATATTTTCAATTTTATCATAAATAAAAACATTGTTCACAAGTCTCCCCCTGTAGGCATAGCCAAGCTGGTAAAGAACAGCATTCATACCAAATGACAAAGCCCTGGCAATAGAGTAGGCACAATAAATTCCGTTTTCGACCAGCTCCTGTTCAATCCGCTCAAGGAGTATTTTCATAAGGCCATGCTTCCTGTGTTCTTTAAGCGTCGCACAATCAGTCAATTCTGCATTTTTATAAAATATATTCACTTCCGCTGAGGCGGCGCTTACCACCTGTCCATCATTGATAAATCCGTAATAGACTGTACCCTCCTGCATTGTTTTGACAATGTAATCAGGATTATCTAGTGGAGTCGGGTAAATTTGAAAAACAGATTTATATAGTTTCGAGAGACCGGTTGCGTCTGATTCACCCATTTTTTTAAGAATATATGCTATTGGAGGAGCGATTGACTGGGAGGGTTCCTTCAAATGATAAACGCTTTTAATAATTCCATCTTCCTCGGTCCAATGGGTGCTAATTTTCCTTTCATCTGTTAAGAATTTTGAAAAGAAAAAGCAATCAGAGCCTAGAAAATATCCATCAATGCTTGCTTCAAATCTGTAGCCGCTTTCGAGAAGCTGGATGAAATGTTCTTTTCTTCCCTTAATGATCATTTTGTCTGCCTTTTCATTCACCGCGATTTTTTCTGCCTTTTCCAAGATGCTTAATAGATTACCCAAATAATCATCGACCCTTATCCGGCGGTTCTGTTTGTCTAAGTACACCTTCATTTTGTATGTCTTTTCATTCACTTCCAAGGTTTTACCTGGGTGCATGCACAGACTCCCCCCTTACTGATTTTATAGCTGAAAAGCCTGACCTTTGGGCCAGGCTGCTAGTCCTATCAATCAAGCTTAAATGAAACAAGTTTCAGCTCGGTCATTTCCTCAATTGCGTATTTGATCCCTTCACGGCCGGTTCCGCTCATCTTCACTCCACCATATGGCATATGGTCAACCCTGAAGGTAGGAATGTCATTGATCATGACACCGCCAACATGAAGCGATTTGGAGGCTTTAAAAGCCTTGTTTAGGTCTTTCGTATAAACCCCTGCCTGCAGCCCGAACTGAGAATCATTGACTTGGGCAATTGCCTCATCAAATTCTTTAAAAGTATTGATATGCACCACAGGCGCGAATACTTCCTTACATGAAATCTTGTCAGTTACTTTTGCATTAAGTAATATTGTCGGGTTCAATACCTGTTGGTCACTGTCACCTCCAAGTGCGAGCTCAGCTCCATTTTCTATTGCAGCTTGAATCCAGGACTTTGCCCTCGTTACATCATCCGAACTGATCATGGCAGATATATCCGTATCTTCATTCAGAGGATTTCCTACCTTGAGCTTCTTTGATTCCTCAATAAATAAAGCAGTAAATTCTTCGGCGATTGATTCATGGATAAAAATCCTCTGTATTGAAATGCAAACCTGTCCCTGATTTGAGAAAGAGCCAGTTACTATTCGGGGCATCACTTTTACCAAGTCAGTTCCCTCATCGACAATTAAGGCGGAATTCGAACCAAGTTCGAGAGTTACCTTCTTTAAACCAGCATTCTCCCGAATATATTTTCCTACAGCAGGACTTCCAGTGAAGGTCACTTTCTTCACCCTGTCATCTTTTATTAAAACATCACCGACACTTTTGCCGCTTCCAGTCACCACATTCAGCGCCCCCGCAGGCAAACCAGCCCTGTGGAAGTAGGATGCGATTTTATATGCAGACAAAGGTGTTTGGCTGGCAGGCTTAAGAACAACTGAATTACCTGCAGCCAGCGCTGGTCCGACCTTGTGTGCAACAAGATTCATTGGAAAATTGAACGGCGTAATCGCTGCAATTACTCCAAGGGGTTCTTTCACAGTATATGCTACCCGTCCTTCACCACCAGGAGCGGCATCAAGAGGAATCGTTTCTCCGTGAATCCGCCTTGCTTCCTGAGCGGCAAAGCTGTAAGTCATGATTGTGCGGTCCACTTCTGCACGAGCCGCTTTTAAAGGTTTTGAGGATTCTTCAGCTATAATCCTTGCACACTCTTCACGGTCCTCTTGTATGAGATCTGCGACCCTCTGCAGGATCTCAGCCCGTTTGTACGCTTCCATTTCCGCCATGGTCTTGGCGACAGATTCAGCTGCATCAATAGCACGCAGGACATCACCATCGCTAGCCACTGCAACTTCAGCGATCTTTTCGCCATTAAACGGATTATTTAGCGGAAAATATTTTTCCGCACCTACAAATTCTCCATTAATCCATAATAATTGTTTCATCATATATCCTCCTATTGCTTGCAGCAATCAAGAATTGCCGCTTCAAGTACCTCAAATCCTTCTTTGATTTGCTCATCAGTAATGACGAGAGGAGCCAGAAGCCTAATTACATTTCCATACAATCCAGCACTCATTAAAATTAAACCTTGCTGATGCGCCTTATTAAGTATATCCTGGACCAGCTTCGAATTTGGTTTTCCTTCTCTGTCAAAGAACTCAATAGCGCACATTGCGCCAAGCGAACGGACATCGCATTTCATTTCAGACCTTTCAGCAAGCTTTCCGAACTTTTCCTGGAATTTTTCGCCAAAAGAGTTTGCTTTTTCAAGAAGCTTCTGTTCATCTATCATTTTAACTACTTCAATCGCTGCGATACAACCGAGAGGGCTTCCGCCATAAGTTCCGCCAATTTCCCCGATGCCTGCGGAGTCCATGATTTCCGCCCTGCCTGTTACGGCACTGATCGGCAGTCCTGCCGCAATTGATTTTGACATAGTCATCAAATCAGGGACTACTTCAAAATGTTCGATTGCAAACATTTTCCCTGTCCTTCCAAAGCCCGTCTGGATTTCGTCTGCAATGAACAGGATTCCATGCTGTTCACAAAGCTTTTTCACACCTTGAATGAATTTTTTTGATGGGATGTTGAATCCGCCTTCTCCTTGAACAGGCTCCAATATAACAGCAGCAATTTCCGTTGGCGGAACCTCGCTTAGGAAGAACGTTTCAAATTTTTTCATTAAATAAGCATCAAGTTCATCAGGTGTCATGCTGTTGTCTTGAGAGTACACAGGATAAGGCCATTTATATGTTTCAGGTGCGAAGGGGCCGAACTGGTATTTATAAGGCCTGACCTTGCTCGTTAGGGACATCGCCATATATGTCCTGCCGTGGAATCCACGTTCAAATGAAATAATCCCTTTACGGCCTGTGTATTTCCTGGCGATTTTTACTGCATTTTCTACAGCCTCCGCTCCGCTGCTTAAGAAGAATGTTTTTTTATCATTTCTGCCAGGAGTAATTTTGTTCAACAGCTCTGCCAGTTCTATATAAGGTTCATACATCATGACATGGAAACACGGATGGAGATAGCGATTGATTTGCTCGTGGAGCGCCTTAACGACGGTTGGCGGGCAGTGGCCGACATTAAGCGTACCAATTGCTCCGGCGAAATCAATGAACGTGTTTCCATCTACATCTGTCAGTAACGCCCCTTGCCCATGTTCTGCGAATGTCTTAATAGTGTTGAACGGTCCAGTTGGAACGTTCTTCTCTTTTCTCTTTAGCAAATCCAGTGCCTTTGGTCCTGGTATTGCAGTTTTTATTTTTATATCTCCCACTAGATGGTTCCCCCTCACTTTGATTCAGTGACACCACACCACTCTAAGAGCGTCAATGCAATAATCTCTGCTGCGTCAAAAACATCTTCCAGCCTGATATATTCATTTGCCTGATGTGCAGTTTCTGTTACTCCAGGACCAAAGACAATGACAGGCACCCCTCCCACCTTTGATAGAATACCTCCATCGGTTGCCCAGGGTGAAGCTTCGATAAGCGGGAAGATTTGTTTCACATATTTATAACTCTCTGCAAAGACTTGGATAAGTTCATGTTCAGGATCGAGGTCTCCTGGCAGCCAGCTTGCGCCGAACCATTCAAGCTCAGGCTGATTTTCTCTTAGCCATGGATCCGCATCACAAAGCCTGGATAAAGCATGCTTCATTTCCTGTTTGGCGTTTTCTTGCGTTTCATTCGGAGCAACGCCCATTCTGCCTTCGATTATCGCAAGATCAGGTACAGAAGAAGGCCAGTCTCCTGAATGGATTTTCCCAATATTGATCGGAATAGGGATTGGAATGCTTTGAAAGAATGGATCTGTTATCTTTTCATTTCTTTCGGACTCCAACTCTCTCAGTCTATCGATTACCAGCATCGCTTTTTCTATTGCGTTAACCCCTTCATACCTGGTTCCTCCATGGGCACCTTTTCCTTTTACAGAAATCCTGAACCACATCGACCCTTGCTGTTTGGGAAATACTTTAAAGTTGGTTGGCTCTGGAATAATCGCACCGTCTGCCTTATAGCCGCGCAAAACGGCTGCCAGCGTACCGGCACCTCCGCTTTCTTCTTCTATGACACTTTGAAATATAACATCGCCCATCAAATGTATCCCGGAGTTTTTGATAGCTTCCATTGCCATTAACAGGGCAGCTGTGCCACCCTTCATGTCAGTTGCTCCCCGTCCATACAATTTGCCGCACTCGATATGACCGCTAAATGGATCCCGTTCCCAATCATTTGGATCCCCAGCAGGAACAACATCGATATGTCCATTTAAGATCATGGATTTACCGCCGCCTGTCCCTTTCATAACCCCGATGGCATTCGGGTTTCCTGTGAAGTCCTTGCGGTCAGAGCAAAATGCAGGATGTGAAATCAGGTCTTCACCGCCGATTTCCCAAATATCCATTTCAAGACCAAGCTCTCGGCATTTTTCGATGATGACTGCCTGCGCTCCGCTTTCCTTTCCCCTAGTGCTCCCCTCCTGGACAAGCTTTTGCAATAAACGTGTACCCCTGATTCTATTTTCAGTAATGTAACTCCGCACTTTTTGCTCAGCAGAATGCACGATATCAGCTCCTTTTAATATTCGATGACTCGGATGTCTTCTGCGATGGAAAAATCGCAAGCCGTTTTTGCAGCAATCTCTGCAACTGAATGTGGAGCAAATCTCTCAGTCAAAGTTAATGAACCTTCTATTATCTTAAAAACAGCAAGGTCAGTGATCACAATGTCTACACAATTTGCTGCTGTCAATGGCAAAGTACAGGATTCTACTATTTTAGAAGTTCCGTTTTTGTCTATGTGGTTCATTAAGACTGCTACTTTCCTTGCCTTTTGGGCCAATTCCATGGCTCCGCCCATTCCTGGTATTTTCTTTCCAGGAACAATCCAGTTTGCAAGATCCCCTTTTTGGCTTACTTGCAATGAGCCAAGTATGGTAAGGTCAACCCTTCCTTTTCTAATCATCCCGAACGCTACTGCACTATCACAGTAGGACGCGCCTGCAAGTACCGTAACAGGAAAACCTCCGGCGTTGCATAAATTTTCATCCTCAAGATCCTTTTCAGGAGACTCTCCCATTCCAATAATTCCATTTTCTGCGTGAAACATGACATTCAAGTCTGAAGGAAGGTGATTGGGAACAAGTGAAGGTATGCCGATCCCTAAATTGACAACCATTCCTGAAGATATTTCTTCGGATGCCCGCCTGGCCATTCTATTCCTGAGATCTACTCCCATGCCCATTTCCAATTCACTCCTTCTGAAGGAATAACCATATCGACAAATACTCCAGGTGTCACAATTTCTTCGGGATCAAGGCTGCCAAGAGGAACGATTTCCTCAGCCTCAGCTATGGTGAAATTCCCTGCCATCGCCACTAGCGGATTCGTATTCCGAGCACTTTTATCAAACACAAGATTTCCATACGGGTCAGCCTTCTTCGCATAGACGATTGAAACTTCTGCAGTCAGAGCTGTTTCGACCAAATAGTCCCTGCCGTTCAGATTCATTGTCTTTTTGCCTTTTGAAACAAACTCATGGTCGACACCTACATCGGTTAATATTGCACCAAGCCCCATTCCGCCAGCCCTGATTCTTTCCGTTAATGTTCCCTGAGGCGAAAACTCCACTTCCAATTTCCCCTTAGTCATCAGCTCGCCAGCCACTGGGTTGGAACCGATATGTGAAGCGATGATTTTCTTAGCCCTTCCCCGGCTGACGACTTTCCCAATTCCAATTTCAGGAAAACCGGTATCATTACCAATCAGCACAAGGTTTTTAATGTTTTTGTTAAGAATACCGTCAATAAGGCTCGGCGGAGAACCGACTCCTCCAAATCCACCAAACATCAGTGTCATTCCATCGTGAAAGTGCTCCATCGCTTGCTCCAGTGTTCCAATTTTACCGAATGGATTTTCCATTTTAGTTTTCAACTCCATTTCCTTCTGGCAACCCTAGTATTTTATATGCTTCAGCAAAAGTGGACTTCAGCAGGGAAACCAACTCATCAATCTCCCTTTTGGTAATAGTCAAAGGCGGTGAGATGATAATTGCGTCCCCAGACAGGCCATCGAGTCCAGAGCCAGCTGGATACAGCAGTATCCCTTTTTCTCTTCCGATTTTCACAAGCATGTCGGTTAGTTTTACGCTTCTTTCGAACGGTATTTTTACTTCAGGAAACTTGACGAATTCCAGTCCAATCAGCAATCCCTTCCCCCTTACTTCACCGATAAAGGGGAACAGTGACTTCAGTTTTCCAAGTTTATTTCTCAAATAAACTGCCTTTGAATCTACATTCTTTAAAATCTCGTTTTTTTCCAAATATTCAAGAACGGCAAGCGCGGCTGCGCACGATTGCGGATTGGCGCTAAGTGTATGACCGCTCATCACGATTTTTGAACCATTAATAATTGGCTCCATGACACGGTCGCTCGCCATTGTCGCTGCGATTGGTGCATATCCTGCTCCCATTCCTTTTCCAAGGGCCACAATATCAGGAATTACATCCCACTGTTCGCAGGCAAGCATCGTTCCCGTCCTCCCAAATCCTGTCATTACTTCATCAGCAATAAACAATATATTGTTTTCCTCACAGATTTTTTTAATTGTTTTATAGTAGCCTTCCGGCGGAGAAATCGCGCCACCTGCCGCCCCGATGACGGGCTCTGCGATGAAAGCAGCAATATGATCAGCACCAATTCTTTTGATTGCACCCTCGAGTTCTGTCGCGCATATATATCCGCATTCTGGTGCAGTGCTCTGATAAGGGCAGCGATAGCAATAAGGAGGTGATATCGATGGAAATTCCTCAAGCAGCGGAACAAACCTCGCCCTTCTCCCAGGATGCCCGGACATCGACAAAGCTCCTAGCGTAATTCCGTGATAGCTGATCCATCTTGACAGGATTTTTGTTTTTGACCTGACTCCCTGTTCCTGCCAGTATTGGATAGCAATTTTCAGCGCGGTTTCGGTTGCCTCTGAACCGCTGTTTACAAAGAAGCTCCAATTAAGATCGCCAGGCATGCTGTCAGCAAGTTTTTGAGCCAGACTCTCTGCTGCCTCGCTGGTGAATTGTGACCTGTAGACAAATGAAACTTTCTTGGACTGTTCATGCATCGCTAAAATGATTTCTTCCACCCCATGTCCGATGTTTGCTGTAACAGCCCCGGAAGAAGCATCAAGATATTTTTTTCCTGCTTTGTCAAAAAGGTAGACTCCCTTTCCATAGTCAATCTCTGGGTAGCTTTCATCCAGGGCAGGTTTGATTAAGTAGGACGGCTTCATAATCTCACTCCATTTCACCGCATTCGAATTAATAAAGTTTGGACATTCTGTAAATTGTATGAATTGAAAGCATGAATCTTTCGTAGAGATGAAAAATTTCACCATGCCAAGGAGGATTAGAACCTTTTTAAAGGCTCAATACGTAACCTTTGTTCATTGGATAAAATAATATTTCTATAAAAAACGCAAAAAAGACACCTTCAACAGGTGCCTTAGCTTAGTCAATTATTATTCTTTTTGTTCAATGAATATTTCAGTCTCGCCAGCAAAAGCTTTTACCGTTGCAACAGCCCCGATTGGTACAGTTGCGAACGGATGGACATGGCCAATATTCACGTTTGCAATGACAGGTATGCCCTTAAGTTCTTCCTTGCTTGTGATAATCTTTCTTAAAGCTTCCTCAGTGATATTAGAATTATTTTGGAAACGTCCGATTAACAAGGCTTTAATTGAACAAGCATCAGGGAGATGCAGCAATGATTGAAGATCTCTGTCAAAGCTTCTAGAATGACTTTCTTCGTCTTCCTCGATAAATAGGATGCTGTCCTTAAGGGAAGGCATGAATTCTGTCCCCTGAAGCAGGTTCATTGTGCAAAGGTTGCCGCCGATTATCTTCCCTTCGGCTTCTCCCTCCTGTAAGATTGAATACCCACTTTGTTCGTGGAAGACCCGATTTTCCTGGTCAAGATACCATGCATCGTCAGACCAAGATGCTGAAGGATTTATTTCATATGGAGCGTCGTTTGTGACAGCATCCAAAAATGATTCTAAGGTGTATTCAAACCCATGCTTTACGCCAAAGCTGGAAAGGTGGGGACCCGAATAAGTTACAAGGCCTGCTTTGTGATAGATTGCCAGCTGTAAAGCGGTAATATCACTGAATCCGCAAAAGACCTTTGGGTTAGCAGCGATCAGACGGTAATCCATATACTTTAAAAGCTGGTTGGAATTGTAGCCACCAATCGCGGTTAAAATACCTTTTACATTTGGATCCGCAAATGCTTCATGCAAATCCTCAATTCTTTCAGATATCGAGGAACTGAAAAATTCATCATGCGCATCTGCATTTTTCCCAAAAGTCACTTTGAATCCTAAGTTTGTTAACCGTTCTACTGCAAGATCAATTTGTGCTTCCTTTAATATAATCATGCTGGTTGATGGTGCAATAATCCTGATTTCATCCCCTGGTGCCAATTTGGGTGCAAACATTGTCTCCCCGCCTCTTCTCTATTTATATAGTTATTTTAACAAAGAAGAAGCAGAGTGTATGCAAGTTTAAACGAGTGCAGGTTCCGTTTTCTTGCCTGCTTTTGACTTTTCAATAATATCTGTAGCGATCCAAACGCCACATGCACTTGCCTGGGCTAGTCCCCTGGTGATTCCAGCTCCGTCACCGCCGACATACAGGCCATTTATTTCTGTCTCGAACCTGTCGTTCAGCTTTGGTCTGGCAGAATAGAATTTTGCTTCCACACCATAGAACAAAGTGTGTTCAGAGGCAAGACCAGGAGTGACTTGATTCAATGCTTCAGTCATTTCAATCAAGCTTTTAAGCGTATTATATGGAAGGACAAGGCCTAAATCTCCCGGAACAGCTTCCTTCATAGTCGGCTCTAAAAATCCCTCTTTGATTCTCTTTTCCGTGGATCTGCGTCCTTTTAATATGTCGCCATACTTCTGGACAATCAACCCGCCATTCGAAAGGCTGTTGGCTAAGCGTGAAATTTCGTGTGCAAACTCATTCGGCTTATCAAATGGTTCAGAGAATGTATGGGAAACGAGCAGCGCAAAATTAGTGTTCTGGCTTCCCAGTTTAGGGTCTTTATAGGCATGCCCATTAGCCAGCATGATTCCTGAATGGTTTTCTACTACCACATGGCCAGAAGGATTGCTGCAGAAAGTCCTGACCGTGGTCCCAACAGATGTATTAAAAATGAACTTGCCTTCATATAAATGCTCATTAATTTCTTCCATAACTACATTTGATGTTTCAACCCTAACGCCGATATCGACCTGATTGTTGATCATCTTTAAGCGTCTTTTTTTGAGTATCTGCGTCAGCCACTTTGATCCATCTCGACCTGGTGCTATAACGACCTTATCCGCATAGATTTTTTCTCCGCTCTTCAGTTCCACTCCCAAGACCTTGTGTCCGGCTGGAGTTTTTTCAGTAATAAGATCCTCAATTTCTGTCTTGAAAGCCATTTCGATTTTATCTTTTAAGTATTCAAATATATCCTTTAAGATTTCCAGATTTTGTTCAGTTCCAAGATGGCGCACTTGTGCCCTGAGGAGCTTCAATCCTGCCGCATAGCCCCTGCGTTCAATATCACGAACTTTGTCTGTCATCGGATCTGTTATGCTTTCGGTCGCCCCGTGTTTAAGATTGATTTGGTCAACATATTTAATTAGTTCAACAACTTTTGAATCAGGAAGATAATCTGTCATCCAGCCGCCAAACTCACTTGTAATATTGAATTTCCCATCAGAATAAGCTCCTGCTCCGCCAAATCCGTTCGTAATTGAACAAGCTGGCAAACAGCCTGCAAAATCCTTTTTTCCTGCCGGCGGCGGGCATTTTTCTATTTTCTTTTGTAAAATCGGGCAGTTTCTTTTATAAATATCGTGCCCTTTATCGATAAGCAGAACGTTCGCTCCAGGCATTTTTAATGTTAATTCATAGCATGTAAAAATTCCTGCTGGTCCTGCTCCAACGACGATTACATCATAGTTTGAATTCATTTAAGTATCCCCCGCCAAAATGTTTTTTTGCTTAACCCTTGGTAAATATAACAAAAATACGATATCGAGTCAACGTTAGTTACGAACTTTACAATAAATAAGTTTTCTAATGTTCGTGTTTTTTTAACTGACTATATATTCTTAAAACTAAAAAAAGACTGCCAGCAGCTGCGGCAGTCTCTCATACTCAAAATGATTCTATATAATCTTTGTCAGCGTTTTGCCGCATTACCAGATGTGGGTGCAGCAGGCACCGATGATGATTAACAAAATGAACAATACTACGATTAAAGCAAAACCGCAACCGCCACCATAACCGCAATGTGCTCCTCCTACTCCAGCATAAGGGTAACCTGGATGGCAGAAACTACCTTGGACGCCTTGAACCGGCAAAGGGGCATTATCATATCCGTACATTAAAACCACTCCTCGTTTGTTTTTGAATTGCTTTCCCTTTACGTTATGATATGGGTACTTGACCCGTTTGTGCATTTGCCTATTTTTTTAAATTTATGGATTGTTAAAATAATTAAATAAAACTCTTTTCTTTAGTAAGGAAATAAGGTAAATATGTGATATGCGATTGTTTTCGAAGGAGTTATCCCATCATGAATAATACAAAAATTAGAATCTTAAGTGTAATAATTCTGACCGTGGTTATCTATATAATGATTTTACAATCTGAACATTATTTATCAGAGGATCTGAACGTATATGAAAAGATTGAGGTAGGTGACCCGTTCAATTACTTAATTATTGGGGACAGCATTGGCAGGGGGGCTGGCGCGGAAAGAAAGGAATTGCGATGGTTCAATCAGCTTGAGGTACTAATAAATGATTATTCGGGCTCAAGAGCCATGCGCCATTTGGTGGTTCAAAGCGGTGCAACGGCATTCGAAGGACTTTACCAGCTGCAAAGCTCGCCAAAACTACAGAATATGGACCTGATTTTTATCGTTTTTGGTGAAAATGACCGAAAATTCATGGAGCCTGAGGAATTTACTTTTTTCTATGAGAAGCTTATAAGAAATGCAAAAGAGCTGAATAAAGACGCAGAGATTATTACTATTATCGAAAGTCCTTTGAAGCAAGAACCATTTGCGGACGCGATTAAGAGGATTTCTGTCCACTACGGGGCTAAATGCCTTGATATGAGAATTCCTTTTAAAGAATCTGGTATGCTTACGGAGCATCTCACTTCCGATATGGTCCACCCAAATGGGAATGGATATCGGCTGTATGCCAATTCTGTCTTTGAGTTAATTAAAGAGAATATCAGGAATGAAGCCGACATTGCGGTTTACCCAAAATCTTTAACAAAGAATGATTTCTTTTTTCTGGCTGAAAAAGCGGATATTGCAGTAAATAACGGCTTTATAGCTGATGTTGGAAGCTATGTCAGCAGGAAGCCTGGAGATTACCTCGAATATGAATTCGATGGTCCAATCCTCGGGGTAAATGTCATCCGAAGTGAAGTCGGCGGGATGATGAATGTCTATATAGACGGAGAATATGTCAGGACGCTTTCCACATGGTGGCCATTTGCCCGGGAACGGCACTTGTATATTGCAAGCGGTCTGGAAGATGGTCACCATTCAGTCAGATTCGAAGCAATTGAAGATGTTTCCACAAAAAACACTTCGCAGAATTCTTTGCTGCAAATTATTTCGATCATTGTAGCTAAAGAAAAAGAAAGTTAATAAGAAAGTTTGATATTGAAATATTCCCTGAAAAAGAGTATGTTACTTCCATACTTAAGAATGAGGAGCACCACATGAAAAGTTTATTGAAGAATTTTATCAATGGGATCCTGACTATCGTCCCAATCATTCTGGTTGTCTATGTAATATATAAAACCTTCATGTTTTTAGACAGCCTGCTTGGAAATGTGCTGAAGCCACATTTTCAAGATAGTTATATTCCGGGGATTGGCCTTCTGACCACATTGATTCTGATTACCATTTTGGGATGGCTATCCACCCGCTTCATTACCGGAAGCATTATTAAACTGATTGACAGACTGCTTGAGAAAATCCCTTTTGTCAAAACGGTGTATTCAGTCATAAAAGACACGGTACATTCTTTTCTGGGCGAAAAGAAGTCCTTCTCAAAGGTGGCATTGGTTACCGTTCCAGGAACAAATATGAAAAGCCTTGGTTTTATCACAACCGAAAACCTGGAATCCTTCTATGAACCCTTATCCAAGCATGTAGCTGTGTACATTCCGCAAACTTTCCAGGTAGCTGGTTTCACCTTCCTGATCCCTAAAAATGATATCGAAATTATTGATGTGAAGTCAGAAGATGCAATGAAGTTCATCCTTTCAGGCGGAATGACTTCAAAGAATACAGATAGCACAAAAAGTGAAAACAGCCGCTGAATGGTCAGCGGCTGTTTCCATTATATCCGTGGTTTTTTCGAACCGTTTAATTAAAAGTCACTTCCAGGATTGGAGTTGCTCCTCTTTCTACTTTGCCTTCGTTTAATACGTTTAAAGAGGCTGCTTGATCAGTGTTAGTGATGATAATTGGAGTTACAGTGCTTTTCGCCTTCTCACTGATTGTCGCCATGTCGAAGCTTACCAGCTTGTCTCCAGCCTTTACAGAATCACCTTGCTGTACATGGGTTTCAAAGCCTTCTCCCTTTAAAGAGACTGTTTCCAAACCAATGTGGATCAATATTTCCGCACCATTTTTAGCTCTGATGCCAACTGCATGCTTAGTCGGGAAAATCTGCATGATCTCTCCATCGACTGGTGATACTACAATCCCCTCTGATGGCTCAATCGCAAGGCCGTCCCCCATCATTTTTTCAGAGAATACTGGATCTGGTACAGAAGCGAGATTGACAGCATTGCCGCTAAGCGGTGCAAGAATCTGTATCGTTTTTACTGGTTCTTCTTTCTTTCCAAACAATTTCTTAAACATGAAATTCATCCTTCCATATTCCTATTTATCTTGATCGAGAAAGAGTTTTAGGTAGTCCTCATAGCCTTCTTCTGCTAATTTTTCCTTAGGGACAAACCTCAATGCCGCAGAATTGATGCAGTATCGAAGACCAGATTCACCTGGGCCGTCATCAAATACATGGCCGAGATGTGAATCAGCGGTTATGCTTCTCACTTCTGTCCGAACCATGAAATGGCTTAAGTCCTGCTTTTCAATGACTTCTTCCTCGTCGATTGGTTTTGTAAAACTCGGCCATCCGCAGCCGGCATCATATTTGTCGCGGGAACTGAATAATGGCTTTCCTGAGACAATGTCAACATAAAGTCCCTCTCTTAAATCATTCCAATATTCGTTTCTGAACGGTGGCTCCGTTCCGTTATTTTGGGTTACTTCATATTGCATCGGAGTCAGCCTTTGCTTTAACTCCTCCTGATTTTTCTTCATTATTCTCATTCCCCCCAGTGCCTCTGGATAAATGCTTCTCTCCCAGAACCTTTTTGATATGCATTGTATCTTTCAGGATTTTTTTTGTAAAATCCCTGGTGGTAGGTCTCAGCTGGATAAAAGCCCTTTGCTGGTATAATCTCCGTTACGATTGACTTTGAGAACCGGCCGCTTTCTGCCAGGTCCTTTTTCGATTCTTCAGCCTGAATCCGCTGCTCTTCACTATGATAAAAAATAGCCGTTTGATACGAACGCCCGCGATCGTAGAACTGGCCTCCTGCATCTGTAGGATCAATCTGCTGCCAAAACAGCTCAAGCAGCTTACTATAAGGATATACAGCTGGATCAAATGTGATCTGAACTGCTTCATAATGTCCAGTTGTATCTGTACAAACCTCTTCATATGTAGGATTTACTGTCGTGCCGCCAGTGTAGCCGGATACCACACTTATAATCCCTGGCTGCTGGTCAAATGGTTTAACCATACACCAAAAGCAGCCTCCTGCAAATGTGGCAAGCTCCTGATTATCCTTTTCCATAATAACACCTCTTCCTTTAGGGCTTCATTCGTACGAAAAAGCACTCTACTCAAATACTTATTCCCTATTGTATAACTTTTAAAGCAAAAAACACATTCAGAAGCTTTTTTCTAACACATCAAAAAACCTCTTCCGAAGAAGAGGTTACATCAAGTAGACAAACTCGATGAAAATCGTGGTTGTCTACAGGATGTTTTATTTAGTTTGGATGGTAAATAGGGCTGTTGATTTTCATTCCAGACGCTTCGCTTTCCGCGGGGCTGGC
>NZ_JBALSS010000012.1:123034-130672 GCF_036967045.1 Bacillus sp. JJ1609
GGTCTCACCTGTCCAGCTGCGTCCGCAAGAGTCTACGCGTCTTCCATTCCAATCAACAGGGTTTTAATAATTGATTTGTGAACTAAATACCTTTATCCACAAACTAAAACCTCTTCCGAAGAAGAGGTTAAATTTATTCCCCTTTGAACTTTGTTTTTTGGCGGATTTCTTTATTGATGTTTTTCCAATGACGTTTTTCATCCGCTTGTGCCTTTTTGTCGACCTTCCTGTCCATATAGGCAAGCTCTTTTTGCAGCTTTTTATAGCTGCCGAACCGATTCTCATCCAACTCGCCTTCATTGATGGCAGCCCATACAGCACATCCAGGTTCGTTATTATGGTTACAGTCACGGAATCTGCAGGCAGAAGCAAGTTCTTTAATATCTGCAAAGCTTTCACTGATCCCCTCATCGCTTTGCCAAAGCTGGACTTCCCTCATTCCAGGAGTATCGATGAGCACGGCGCCTCCTGGGAGCTGGACCATTTCGCGATGTGTAGTCGTATGCTTTCCTTTATCATCGCTAACCCGAATATCCTGGACTACCTGCTTTTGAAAACCAGTCAGAAAGTTTACCAGACTGGATTTCCCAACGCCCGATGAACCGATAAGGGCCACTGTTTTGCCTGGAGCAAGGAATCCCTGCAATTCCTCGGTTCCGGTTTTCTCCAGCACACTTACGGCTATCACAGGCACCCCAAGAGCCACTGCAGCTACCTGTTGGATTTTATCATCGAGCTCAGATGTTAAATCTGCTTTACTTAAGATGATCACTGGATTGGCTCCACTCTCCCAGGCAAGCAGCAAATACCTTTCAATTCTTCGAAGATTCAAGTCATCATTCAATGAGTTGACGATAAAAACTGTATCAATATTAGCAGCAACAATCTGCTCTTCCGTTACCATGCCTGCAGCTTTTCGGGAGAACTTGCTTTTCCTGGGCAAGATTCCATGAATGGCGCCTTTCTTTTCACTCGGGGAAGGTTTTATCGCGACCCAATCCCCTACAGCGGGCAAGTCTTCGCGATTAACCGCTTCATAAGTCATCCTGCCTGCAAGAGTACACAAATGTTCACCATCTTCTAGCCATACCCTGTACAAATGCTTATGCTCTAATGCAATCCTCCCAAGCTCATATCCTTTAATCTTATATTCTTCAAAATTATTTTTTATTTCATCTGTCAAACCAATTTTTTCAAGTTTCATCATTATTATTTTTTCCTCCATCATGCTTATAAAATATAAAAAACCACAGGCACACACAGCCCGTGGTTTTTAAGCATGAAGACAAAAAGACATTCGTCAATTGATCCGCTTAGGTTAGTGGGCTGTGCAATAATTAATAGTCAGCTTTAAAACAATGGATAATTTTCTCATTGCACTCCACCTGCCTCTCGTTTAATTAATTTTAGTATATGGAAAATCGCACCTATTGTAAAGCCCATTTCTAATAAAATTTGCGGTTTATGACTCATTCACACCTGACATGCCCATTTTGCATAATTTAGAGTGGAAAACGAACACATTAGGAGTGAGGGGTATGGCTCATACAAGAAACCAGAATGATTACTTGTATAAAGCTGCCATGTATTCATTATTGGCAGAATATTATAAATATCTAGATCCAAATCTGCATGTCATGTATTATCATAAACACCTTCGAAACATGAAAAAAGCAGTCCAATTAATGCGCTCAGATACAGTTCCTGCACGACGGGAAACCACAATGCCAGGTAAGCTGCGTTTTTTGCATGCTGCTCCTGATGTGAAACTAATTGATATCTATATCAATGGCAGCCGTGTTCTGCGCGACTTTGATTATAAAAATAACAGCAGCCACATGCAGCTTGCTCCAGGGAAGTATCAGGTGGATATCTATCCTGCAGGCGAAACGGTATCGACGGTCATCAGCAAAAAAATCACGATTGAACCCACAAGAATTTATACCGCCGCTATTAGTGGTCCAGCCACAAAGTTAAGATTGCTTACTTTTGAAGACCAGCCAATGACACCAATCGGTGAATCAAAAGCGAGGTTTATCCACCTTTCCCCTGATGCACCAGCAGTGGACATAGCAGGTAAAAATGGAGATATCATTTTTCCAAATATTTCGTTCAGGCAAGCCACGTCATATCTCGGCTTGACTCCTATGACCGTCACACTCGAGGTAAGAGTAGCTGGTACAAAGAATACTGTCATGACGATACCGAATGTTAAGTTAGAGCCAAATAACTCTTATTCTATTGTGGCAGTCGGTACGGTAAAAGGTGAACCGCCTCTCGAGGTTCTGCTATTGCAAGGCTGATTGCCTAAGGCCGGATCACCGGCCTATTTTCATTTTCAGTCCCTATGTAAATAAAAAGCACCTTATTACTATAATAAAAAGACGCTCCCTACAGGAGCGCCTAATTAGCAGGAACGAACAAAGTAAATTTGATGTTATCTTTTTTAAGGTCGAATTCATTAACCCTTACCTTTATGTCACTTTTAAGTTTAAGCCTCTGAATGGATACATAAACTCTTTCCTCTTCTGGTTGTATACTGACTGCCTCAGGAAGGTCGTAGCTGTCGCGGACAAATTTAAGCACGGTTGAAACCGGGAGGCGCAACCGTCCAACAGAAATGGATTTCTGATTCAGGACCAAATCCCCATTGTCCAAAGCTTTTGGTTCGAATGTTAGCCTTAATTCCAATTCTTCGCTGAAAAGCGGAAGCGTTCCATAAAGTTCTACTTCATCAGTAAGCAAAACCTGATAATCGATATTGCTATTCTTTCCTTCTTCTTCAATATAATGGTTGATCACCCTGTTCAAATCACGCTTGTTTGTTGCCACTTTAAAGGCCACATCCTCCGAATCCTGGATGTTTTTAACTGGCTCCATATTGGAATTTTCAGCAGGAGATGCGATCAGGAAATACAAAAATAAAATTACTGCAACGACAAGCCCTAATAATATAAAAAAACCAAACTTCCATTTGTTTTTCATAAAACTTTTAACTCCTCTTCCCTACCTATTTGTGGTCAATTTCTCATGGAAAACAACCACTTCCTGACTCAGGATTCCATATACCCTGTCAGCAATCAATTGATAGCCGCGGTCATTTGGATGAAAATAATCAGTATAAAGCAAGTTTTCTTCATTGTTAAGGAAAATATCATGAATATCGACAAAGTAGGCATTTCCGTCCTGTTCGACTAATGATTGACTTTGTCCATTCCATTCGTCTACAATCTGGTTCATTTCTTTTACATCAGCAAACCAATTGTAAAATGGATTATACAGTCCGATCAAAACGATTGGAGCCCCTTGATTCTGCTTTCTGATTAACGAAAATATTGATTGCAGCCGCTCCTTAAATATCTTTTGTTCAGCTTTGAAATGATTCAATTTCAAGCTGGAAAAATTCTCTTTCACAACCTTCATCAAGTCGTTTCCGCCAATCGTCAAAATAATAAGGTCAGCATCCTCGATAGAAGATTGTATTTCTTTGCTTTCTAGCCTTTTAAGCAACTGGTCTGCCCTGTTACCCTTCACTCCAAAATTTTCGAAATTCGCATTCCTGATGGTCTTATCTTGTTCGAGCTGTTGAGCTAAATAAGGGATATAGCCTCCTGAGTTGGTACTGTCGCCCACTCCCTGTGTAAGTGAGTCTCCGGCAGCCACAATATGTAAATCCTTCGGAAAAAATGAAGAAGGCAACGCATCCTTCAATTCCAATCCAGTTTCCTTAACTTTATTAAGATTCCCTTTTTGCAAGCTCTCAAACGAACTGCAAGAGACTAAAACAACGGCCAGAATAAAATAAAGTAAGGTGAGTTTTTTCTTCAATCCAGTTCACCTGCCTTTAAACATATTCCTATTATAACAAATACGTCCTAACCTAAAAATTTTTATGGAAGATGTTTTATATTAGTTTAAACATAAGCAAAAAAAACAGGCCACTATTATGGCCTATTGCAATGCTTTTATATCTTCAATGATTTGCTCGAAAGGTACTTCTTTTAGGCCTGTATAATACTTCCTCATGTCCCCATTCTGATCGACTAGATAAAAATCAGTTCCATGAATAACCTGGTCACCTGATTGTGGCTTTTTAACAATTGTCTTGAAATTTTCAAGTGCGAATTTTTCAATTTCTTCCTGCGTGTAGCCAGTAAGGAAATTCCAATTCTTGAAATCAACATTAAATTTCTTGCCGTATTCAGTTAAGACCTCCGGTTTATCAACAGTGGGATCCACACTAAATGAGACTATTTCGACATCCTCAAGACCTTCCTCTTTTATCATGTCTTGAAGCTTTGCCATGTTAGCCGTCATCGGAGGACACACGTCCGCACAGTTTGTGAAAACAAAATCAGCTACCCAGACTTTGCCTTTAAGATCCTTTTTGCTATAAGGCTGCCCATCCTGGTTGGTATACTTGAAATCTTCGATCGGATAATTCTTGGCATCTTTTAGTCCGCTATTCCCACATCCAGCAGCAAGTGCTATCACTGCTGCCAAAACAAAAAACAAAATACCCTTTTTCATACAACCACCTGCATTCTCTCTAATTATGTCCACAATCATTCTAGCAAACGTTTTTGAGAGAAGAAAGAAAAAGATATGTGAACCCCTGAAAATATTGGTACGTATTTAACGGTATCCCTCAGAATTTTTGGAGTTTTTCATCGTTTGGAAAAAATCCTTTATGAATTCAGCATAATTGAAATTAACAGCCACTTTATGAAGCGGGAAATTGGCTTTGTCTACCATGTTCCTGAAATCTCCAATACTTTGGCCAAATGCTTCGCCAATATTCACGATGACCTTTACAGGAACCTCTCTGTATGTGACATGTTCATCATTTACAACAGCCCAGAGAGTAAGGACATCATGCAAGGGGGCACCTGTCAATTGAGGAGACCTCTTTTTATAAAATTTATAATAGTAATCAAACATCGGTTTTACAAGTTTCCCAACATTACTTTCGACAGCATGATAATAAGCATCTAGCTCATTAATCAATGCTGGTGTAACAATTGAGCCGCTAGTCACATTGAGAGGGATGATCTTCACCCTTCCTGCTGTCTGATTTAATACAATATTGGCAGCATAAGGATCACCGTAAAAATTCGCCTCTGCAACGGGTGTAACATTTCCTGGTTCATTGAATGCGCCGCCCATCAGGTAAAATTCTTTTACTTTTTTCATTGTCTCAGGATATAGGATAAAAGCTGTAGCCAGAGAAGTAAGTCTGCCAACATTCACGATGATGATTTCATTGGGATTTTGTTCGATGACTTCCTTGATTCCATGGAAGTTCTCCAGTGAGAGATCAATATCAATTTCCGGTATAATAGGGCCTAAACCTTCTGCACCATGAACGTCTGGATAAAATTCCGGCGGATTGCCGGTAAGTGGCAATTCTGCACCAGCGAAAACAGGAACATCACGAATGCCAGTAAGTTTTTGGATATACGCTGCATTCCTAAGTGCATCCTGTTTGGACACATTTCCATAATCAGCCACTACACCAACGATTTGAATTTCTTTATTGAAGAACGCATATAAAATGGCTAGATTATCATCAATCCCAAAATCACTGAAGAAAAGCACTTTTTTAACCATAACGGACACCCCCTTTTTATGTATATTGAGGGTATTGAAAAATGATGGCAAAATTTTGCAAGCCCTTGGATTTACTCAGAGTCTTCTATTAATAATGGGACCATGATTTCAAAGGTTGTACCTTCTCCTTTTTTGCTTGATACCTTAATATGCCCTTTCATCCGTTCAACAATCTGGTAACAGACCATCAATCCCATGCCTGTACCTCGTTCCTTCAGAGAATAAAATGCTGTTCCCAGTCTTGAAAGCTCTTCCTCGGTCATGCCAATGCCAGTATCCTGGATGATGAATACACCATATGAACCTTTTTTCTCCAAAGTCAAGCTCAGCTTGCCGCCGTCCTTCATCGCTTCTATGCCATTTTTTAGGATATTGATCAGAACCTGCTTTAATTCATTTTTATTGCCCCTGATTTTCATATCTTCTTTTATTTCAGTATGTAAAGAAATATTCTTTGACATCATTGCATAAGAGGTCATCAAATCCATAACTTTTTCAGCCATATCCCTGCTATCAATGACCTCCAGCTTGCCAACATCAGGTTTTGCAAGACTCAAATAATCATTAATGATTGTTTCCGCCCTGTTTAACTCCTCTATCATCAGCTTTAAAAACATATGCTCTTCATCACTCATGTCTTTTGCAAGAAAAATCTGCAGGAAGCCTTTGACGACTGTCATTGGATTTCTGATTTCATGGGCAACGGATGCAGCAAGCTGTCCAATTGCATTCATTTTTTCCGCCCTCTGGAGCTCCTGCTGCAGTTTTGTTCTTTCGAAAATATCCTCCATCGTATTAATGGCTTCTTCTAAAAGCAACGAATCACTTACATTCATTGATGATTGTCCCAGCTGCTTAGACGCTGCAGAAACCCGTTCAAACAATTGCGAAAGCTGGGCAGCCATTTCATTAAAACGATCACTTAACAAGCTAAGTTCCGACTGGTCATGAACTGGGAGGCGGACATTGAAATTGCCCGTGCTGATTTCCTTTATTCCATAAAACAAATCATTTACGGGCTTCAGGACCCTTTTTAGGCCCCAATTCAAAGTAATAAAGACGAGAAAAATAATGGCAGCCAATTCTATTAGCAATATTTTCAGTATTTCCGTTTGATTGTTTCTGATGATCGCAGCCTTTGCATCAATCCCAAGTATGGCAACAACATTTCCATTGTCATCCATGATAGGAGAGAAGGAGGCAATCCATGACCCATATTGATCTTTGAATATCCCTGTGCTTGTAATCGTTTTTCCTTCCTTTGCTTTCCTGAAGGCATTCAGAAATTCATTCCCCGCGTCATAATACATGAGTGATTCAAACGAGTACTCTTTGTAAATGTCTGATGCTGCTAGAATATATACTTTATTATTAGGGTAAATATCAGGCAAAACCAGATAGGCTCCGAGAAACGATGCATTGTTGTTGTTTACCATTGTGAGCAGTTTCACCAGACGGATACTGGAAGGATGGTCGATATTTTTCATTTCAGCCGCTACCTTTATATCAGATGGAGACAGAGTAGAAGACCAAAGTCCAGCTACTCCTTCTACCCTGTCTTTCATATGGGATTCCATCTGTTTAGCCTGGAGGTAAAAACTGCTCCCAATGGTCGACACCACTACGAGCGTGGTGATCATAAAGGAGAACAGCAATATTTTATTGAACAATGGCATGTTTTTTATATTAAGCTTCATAAGTGAATTGTCACATTCCATTCCATTGAAAAATGAATTACTGTGAGTATTCGACGAAATCTTATATAATTCCTGTTTTCAGCTTCAAAAAGAAAAAGGTCCTGAACCATAGTGTTCAGGACTTCAGACTGTAAACAAACTTAGAAATCAAGGTTGTCTACAGTCTTGATTCTATAGTTGATCTATATTGCTAGTCTGTTGATTTCCGTTCTAGGCGCTTCGCTTTCCGCGGGGCTGGCGCTGAGCCTCCTCGTCGCTTCGCTCCTGCGGGGTCTCACCTGTCCAGCTGAGCCCGCAGGACATTGAATAGCTCCCTCGAATCTGCCCACGC
>NZ_JBALSS010000013.1:0-34597 GCF_036967045.1 Bacillus sp. JJ1609
GAAGCGCCTGGAACGGAAATCAAAAGACTTGGTTTATAAATCAACTAAATAAAAAAAGCTGTAGACAAACTTGATTTTCTGAGTTTGTCTACAGCCTGAGACCATCTAAAAACGATGGTCTATTTTTTTTCGAGTTTAAAATTATTACTAACAAATAATATTTTTTTAGGTATTTAGTAGGAAGTTCAAGAAGTAAACGTTTTCATCTGAAAATTCCAAAAATTAAAATTGACTGAATTATTTAACTATATTATTATTCTCCTAATAACTTTTTTTCGTAAGACGAAAGATATAAGTCAACTAGAATATGGGGGGATTCATATGTCACAGATGTTAGCTTTGGTTATTGTTGTGTTTATTTTATTAGTAGGAGATTTTGTTGCAGTTCGAACGAAGGCATGGATTCCGTCTATGTTCATCTCGGCTGTCTTGTTCCTGATTGGGTACTGGACGTTCTTCCCGAAGGAAATCGTAGCATTGGCGGGTGTGCCATCTGCCGTCGCGGTTATGATGATGTATTTATTGATCACCAATATGGGAACCTTGCTTTCCCTTAAGGAATTAAAAAATCAATGGAAAACTATCGTTATTGCATTGTCAGGTATTTTAGGAATTATTGCCGTTCTGTTGAGCGTTGGTACACTTGTTTTCGACTTTCAAACAATGGTGGTGGCTATTCCTCCATTAGTCGGTGGTGTCGTATCCGCCTTAATCATGTCTGAAGGTGCAAAGGAAGCTGGACTTGCTTCACTTTCAGTGTTCGCAATCGTTATTTATGTCATGCAGGGATTTGCTGGTTATCCATTGACTTCGCTTGTATTAAAGAAGGAAGGAAAAAGGCTTTTAAAGCAATACCGTGAAGGGGGATCAACTGGAGTGCATGCTGAAGTGGCTGCTGCTGTTGAAACGGCACCACCTGTCGAACTTAAGCTTTTTAAAAATTTGCCGCAGAAATACAATACAGACTTCTTTAAATTTTTCCGGCTTTCACTAGTTGCCTTTCTTGCCTACCAGGTTTCAACACTATTGGCTCCAATCGTAACTGTTAGCCCGTTTGTTCTCTGCTTGTTATTTGGTGTCATTGCAACTAGCGTCGGTTTCCTGGAGAAACAGGCATTGCAAAAGGCGAACGGTTTTGGGATCGCGATTTTAGTATTGATGCTGTTTATCTTTGATGGCTTAAAGCAGGCAACGCCAGGCATGCTTCTAGAAATCATTGTTCCTCTGATCGGTACGATTATCTTGGGTGTACTCGGGATGTACATCTTCTCCTTCATTGCAGGAAAATTGTTAAAGGTCAGCAAAGAAATGGCTTTTGCCGTGTCATTGACTGCACTTTACGGATTCCCGGCTGACTACATTATCACCAATGAGGTCATCAAATCATTGACTGATGATGAAAAAGAACGTGAAGCACTGACAAGCCATATGTTGCCGCCTATGCTCGTCGGCGGGTTTGTAACGGTTACAATCGTATCGGTCATATTGGCAGGGATCTTTGTTGGATTCTTGTAAGAATAGGGAGGAATCATCATGACTCTACTAAAGCAGCGAATTGAGGACCATATAGAGAAAATTAGTAATTTTACAGCCACACCTGGAAAAGGAACTACACGCCTTACTTATAGCCCGGAAGATCTTCAGACCCGTAATTATATTAAAGAAAAGATGAAGGAATATGGACTGAAGGTCAGGGAGGATGGTTTTGGGAATATATTTGGAAAGCTTGAAGGGACTTTACAGGATGCACCGTCTGTCATGGTGGGCTCTCATTTTGACTCGGTTCCGAATGGTGGTGCGTATGACGGACCTGCTGGTTTTGTTGCAGCTCTTGAGGTGGCGGCGCTTTTTGAAAAAAACAACCTAATACCTAAATATCCCCTTGAAGTTGTAGCGCTTGTTGAGGAAGAGGGTTCTAGATTCGGCGGCGGGCTGATGGGTTCGAGAGGAATGGTTGGTCTTCTCAGTGATGAAGATTTCAGAGGCCTGACGGATAAGGACGGGATAACTACTGTGGATGCGATGATAAAAATCGGGTTAGATCCTACTCTTGAGAGGCGCCGTGACCCTAAAACGATGAAGGCTTTTCTTGAGCTCCATATTGAACAAGGTCCTATATTAGAAGAAAATAAGATTCCTATAGGTGTTGTGGAAGCTATTGTTGGCTTGACCCAACTGGAGGTTACGGTGGAAGGACAGGCTGGTCATGCCGGGACCACACCGATGGACCGGCGGGCTGATGCCCTGGTTACAGCGGCAAAGATTGTTGGACAGCTGCCAGGACTTGCGCTTGAAGAAGGTGAGGGTACAGTTGTAACCGTCGGCCGTCTTAATGTCTTTCCAAACGGAGCAAATGTCATTCCAGACAAAGTAGTGTTCTCCGTGGACATCCGTTCAGGGAAAGAAGCTAACGTATTGAATGTAATTGAAAAAACGAAGTCGCTTATTACTTCTTTTAACGAAAATGGAATTAGGACATCCGTTGAGGAGCTGCTTTACATTCAGCCGAAAGAATTAAATGAGGGAATCCGTTCGCTTTTAAAAGATAAGAGCGAAGAACTACAAATTCCATATTGTTCAATCAACAGCGGTGCAGGGCACGATGCAATGGTCTTATCCGATTACACAGATGTCGGGATGCTTTTCATTCCCAGCAAAAATGGTCTTAGCCATTGTCCTGAGGAATGGTCCGATTCAGAGGATATCGCCAAAGCGGTGCGAATTTTTTACGAAACAGCCAAGAGCTTAACGGAGGCAGAATGATGATTAATCAAAAATTAAAGGAAGCATTCGTAGAATATAAGGATGAACTAACTGAACTAAGAAGGAAGTTCCACAGCGAGCCGGAGCTTTCCTGGGAAGAATATAAGACTACTGAATTTGTATGCGACTATCTAGGAAACTTGGGAATTGAATATAGAAGAACAGAGCCAACAGGGGTGATCGCTGAAATTAAAGGTGGTAAGCCTGGGAAAACTGTTGCGCTGCGGGGAGACATGGATGCTCTATCCGTTGAACAGCTGAACAAAGAATTGCCATACGCCTCCCAGGAGGAAGGTAAAATGCATGCCTGCGGCCATGACGCCCATACAGCGATGCTGCTGGTTGCGGCAAAAGCATTAAATGAAATAAAAGATGAGCTCCCAGGAAATGTTCGCTTACTCTTCCAGCCGGCCGAAGAAGTCGCAGAAGGCGCGAAGGCTCTGGTGAAACAAGGTGCTGTGGATGGAGTCGACAATGTTTTCGGCATACATATTTGGTCGCAGATGCCAACTCATAAAGTTTCTTGTACACCTGGACCATCCTTTGCATCAGCCGATTTATTCAAGGTAACATTCAAGGGTAAAGGGGGCCATGGCGCGATGCCGCAAGCATGTATTGATGCGGCAATTGTTGCTTCCTCCTTTGTGATGAACGTCCAAACAGTTGTTTCAAGAACCATTGATCCACAAAAGGGAGCAGTCCTCACAGTTGGTAAAATGGTCGTTGGGACAAGATTCAATGTCATCGCTGAAAACGCAGTGATTGAAGGAACTGTTCGCTGCTTTGATCCTGCGACACGCGACCATATTGAAGCCCAGCTTCAGCATTATGCTGAACAGGTTGCAGCCATTTATGGAGCGACCGCCTCTGTTAAATATATCCATGGCACACAGGCAGTCATCAATGATGAAGCTAGTGCGATGCTAGTACAGAAGGTTGCTACTGAGGCATTTGGTGAGGACGTTATCTTTAATGAAAAACCAACAATGGGCGGAGAGGATTTCAGCTTTTATCTGGATGAAGTACCTGGGAGCTTCGCACTCGTGGGAAGTGGAAATCCTGATAAAGATACTGAATGGGCCCACCACCACGGCAAGTTTGACATTGATGAGGATGCGCTGGCTACCGGAGCCGAGCTTTATGCACAGTATGCTTGGGCTTATTTGAATCAATAATAGTTGTTCAAAAAGAACTATAATTGGGGAGGACGTTATTGGTCCTCCTTTTTACATTTTTCTGGATATAAAGGTAATTCACGCAGCTTTGTTGTATATATAGATTATTATATAAAGAGGTGATGAGGTTGAATTCTATTAGTTCTCCAATTTCCTGCAAGGTAAACAATGTATTTATCCAAGTAAGTGACTTAAAAAAATCTGCAGAATGGTACGGTAATCTGCTTGGACTCCCATTTGATTCGGATCAAGTTGAATCTCCTGTATATAATATCCCAGTAACAGCTGAAACAGGACTAACGCTCGATGACCATTCATTTGAGAAGGATTTTAAATTACATCCATCTGCACACGTGTTATTTAATTTCTTTGTTGCAGATATTCATGAAGCCTATGATTTCATTAAGAAAAACGATATTAAGGTGGTAAAAGAAATAGAGCAAATTGGTGATTTTGCTTATTTTAATTTTCAGGATTTAGATGGCAATGTATTAATGATCTGTAATTGTTAAATTAGGGCTAGTAAAATTCAAAATTGCAATGCTTTATTTGCAAGATTAAAGGCGCACAATTACATTTGTTGTGCGCCTCAGGTTGTCGACAGCCTTTTTATTTAGTTGAGTCATTATATTTATAAAAGCTCTTAAGACCATTCAGGGGGAAAATCTCTCGACGAATGGTCTTTATAAGCGCTCACATGACAACTCAGTTCAAAAATCTCTCGATGAATGGTCTTTATAAGGCCTCTCATGACCACTCAGTTCAAAAATCTCTGAACGAATGGTCGTTATAAGGCCTCTCATGACCATTCAGTTCAAAAATCTCTGAACGAATGGTCGTTATAAGGCCTCTCATGACCATTCAGGGGAAAAATCTCTGAACGAATGGTCTTTACAAAGGCTCTCATGACCACTCAGATCAAAAATCTCTAGACGAATGGTCTTTATAAGGGGCCTCATGACCTTTCAGGGGAAAATAACAAAATGAATGGTCTTTATAGAGGCTGTCATGACCATTCAGGTCAAAAACCTCTCAATGAACAGTCTTTTAAAACCAGTCTATTGATTTCCTTTCCAGGCGAAAGTACATTCCCAAAAGAATGTACTTTTTTTATTAAATTCCCATAAAAGACCAAAAGACACAGGGGATAAACAAGTCCATTGTAGTGTAAAACTAGATTTTCCCAACTTTTCTGGTTAAAAGGGTCGGAAAAACGCTTGTCCGATTATGTAGAAACATTAGGAAATCTAGGTTATATAAAAATAACTGAAAATTAATTATATTTAAATCACACTATTTCAGAACTCGAATTATTTTTCAATGAAAAATAGTGTGGTTTAGGACTACTACATAAGTGGTTATATTATTTCTTGGAAAAGGGAGGAATACATTTGAAAAAGAAAATTTTAGTCAATACCGCATTGGCAGGTGCATTGGTATTTTCCGCAGGAGGAACATCTGTTTTTGCACATGATGAGATTGGTGGAGGAGTTGAAAAAGGCGATAATTTAGCTGGTGTGGAATTGGCAGTTCCATTGATTGAAGGCAGTAAGAACACAGGAAACCTCCAGGAAGTAGCCGCTGTACCATTGAAAGAGATCCGTGAAGGGATTAAAAACTCAACAGGAGATGTATACGCCCATAAAGGGTTTGCCTATTTAGGCACACATCGAGCAAATGGCGGAGGTGGCGGAGTCCGCGTTTTTGATATGAAGGACCCTTCCAACCCTGTAGAGGTTGCAGCCTTTGCTGATATCCAGGGCACCTGGCAGGAAAAAGTAATCGTCAAATCCGTAAATACTAAACACTTTAAAGGAGATTTGGCGGCTGTAAGTGTTCAGAAAATGGATCAAAAGGATCCAAATGCTCAGGGCGGATTTGTTCTGTATGATGTTACAAATCCCCGCGAGCCTAAAAAGCTTGGTTTTTGGGAATCCTCGTCGTCAGGAGCAAGGGGTACACATGAGCTGTATTTAACCGTTCAGGGTGACAATGTTTATGTACTGACGGCTGACTGCTATGCAGACTATTACTCTCATGGCGAGAAAATGGATGTGTCTATTGTGGATGTATCCAATCCTGATGCTCCAGCTACTGTCTATGAATTTAATCCCCGTGATTACATCTCTGAAGTAAGCGATGAGAATTATGACGGCTACAATTGGACCGATGAAGAAGGCGTAAAGCGTGTCGCATTCGCGCACAGTGTAAAAACAGATGAAACTGGAAAAACCGCTTTCCTTTCATACTGGGATCTTGGAACCATCATGCTTGATATCAGCGATGCGAAAAATCCAGTATATCTTGGAAGAACCGATTTTGCTAATAATGTTCAAGGGGCAGCACATTCCATGGATCTTGCAAAAGGCGGAACGGTCCTTGTTGAAACAAGGGAAATATTCGGTCCTACAAGAGAAGGGTTCGAATCAGCTTACGGATATACGATGATTTATGATATTAAAGATAAATCAAAACCAAAGCTATTAAGCTCCTTTAGAACCGATTTTACAGAAACCATTCCTAACGGAGCGACTGTCCATGATCCGAAGGTGCATGGTAACACATTATATCTATCGCATTACTCAGGTGGTGTCAGGACTGTTGATATTACTGACCCATCCGCTCCAAAACAAACAGGCATGTATATCCCTAGCAAATCGAATATCTGGGGAGTATTCGTAGACCGAAACTATGTGCTTGCCTCAGATATTGGCTCAGGGTTGAAGGTCCTACAAAAATCAGGAGGTCTATCTTCTCAAGGGCTGACAGAATAAGATGAATTAAGTGAAGCACATTCTCATTCGGGAATGTGCTTTTTCACCTTTTAAGGCAGTAAAAAAATATCATGATACGGCGGACTATCCAGTTTTGACTGTTTTAAATAACCCTCGGCAACTAATTCTTCCAATCCCATTTCCACTTCTTCCGGCTTGACTCCGAATATGTCAGCAACTTTTACAGTAGAAACTGTCATGTACTTTGGCCGCTTTGTTGATGATTGAATCATTGTTTGAACGCGCTGAAATAACAGGTTTTTATCCATAATAATCTCCTCACCTTTTTCTTCGTGAAAATTTATCGCGATTATGCTAAATAATTTTCCCAGTATTGTAAATATTATTAGGGAATTTGAAGGAGTTGATATGTGTGGGTTTTCATGCGCCATATAAGATTGCCCAAATGGCGGCTGATCATGGACAAAAAAAGGCAAATCTGCCATTTGCAAGTGTTTTAGTGCTGGGATTTCTCGGAGGTGCCTTTATATCCCTGGGATACTTGCTTGATATCCGTGTTATCGCAGATCTCCCAAAGGAGTGGGGAACATTAAGTTCGCTGATAGGGGCTGCTGTTTTCCCGGTAGGACTTATTCTTATCATTATAGCCGGTGGTGAACTGCTAACCGGTAACATGATGGCGGTATCAATGGCATTCTTTTCAAAAAAGATTTCAATTGGAAGGCTTATAAAGAATTGGTTTTGGATCACTGTATTCAACTTTGTAGGAGCATTGTTCGTCGCTTACTTTTTTGGGCATTTAGCCGAGTTAACTTCACATGGCCCATATCTTGAAAAAACTGTTGCGATTGCCGGGGGGAAATTGGAGGAAGGATTTTTAGCCTCACTTGTTTCAGCGATTGGCTGCAATTGGCTTGTCGGATTAGCTGTTTGGCTGGCGTATGGCGCAGAGGATATTGGCGGAAAGATTCTCGGAATCTGGTTCCCGATTATGGCCTTCGTAGCGATCGGTTTCCAGCACGTAGTCGCCAATATGTTCGTGATTCCCGCAGCCATATTCTCGGGCTACTACAGCTGGCAGGATTTCATCGGGAACTTCATTCCTGTATTTATCGGGAATGCGATTGGCGGCAGTGTTTTTGTTTCATTAATTTACTGGATTGCTTACCGGGGAACGATGGAGCAAGGCACCAGCAAAGAAGTAAAAAGGAGACAAGGCAGCGGTAAAGCAGGTTTGAGAAGACAGGGCATCAGTAAAGTAGGAATGAGGAGGCATGGGAATGAGTGACACACGTTTTACGGTAAATATCAATGGCAAGGAATATCAAGCCGTTGAAGGACAGAAGGTACTTGAGGTAGCAAGAGCAGAGGATGTTTTTATCCCCGGCGTTTGCTATCATCCCGATCTTGGAACTATCCAGACATGTGATACCTGTTATGTCATGGTCGATGGACAGTTGGCAAGGTCATGTACGTTAAAGGCAGAGCCTGGCATGAAGATTGATACAATGTCCGAACAGGTAAAGTCTGCACAATATGAAGCTATGTCGCGAATCCTGAAGAACCATGAGCTGTATTGTACGGTTTGTGACAATAACAATGGTAATTGCACGATTCATAATACGGTTGAAGATATGGGGCTTGCACATCAGAAGTATCCATTTGAGGCAAAGCCCTATCCAGCAGATAATTCTCATCCATTTTACCGTTATGAGCCTGACCAATGTATTTTGTGCGGCCGCTGTGTAGAGGCATGCCAGGATTTGCAGGTAAATGAAACACTGACCATTGACTGGAGCCGTGAAGTACCTCGTGTTATTTGGGACAATGATGTGCCAATCGATCAATCTTCTTGTGTTTCCTGCGGCCATTGCGTAAATGTTTGTCCATGTAATGCTTTAATGGAAAAATCAATGCTAGGAAACGCCGGCTTCCTGACTGGAATCGCTCCTAACATCCTCGCTCCAATGATTGATATGACAAAAGAAGTGGAACCGGGCTACCGCGAAATTTTTGCCGTATCTGAAGTGGAAGCAGCGATGAGGAAGGCAAGGATCAAACGGACAAAGACCGTATGTACGTATTGCGGTGTTGGCTGCAGCTTCGAGGTATGGACGAAGGATCGAGAAATCCTGAAAATCCAGACGAAGACCGAAGCGCCGGTGAACGGCATTTCGACCTGCGTAAAAGGAAAATGGGGCTGGGATTTCGTTAACAGCGAGGAACGTCTGACGAAGCCGCTTATCCGTAAAGGCGATGAATTCGTAGAAGCAACATGGGACGAAGCACTTTCGCTGATCGCAGAAAAGTTGTCTGGCATAAAAGAAGAATTTGGTCCTGACTCGATTGGCTATATCGCATCGTCCAAATGCTCCAATGAGGAGAATTTCTTATTTCAGAAGTTTGCACGCGGAATTATGGGCACAAACAATGTAGATAACTGCTCTCGCTACTGTCAGTCACCAGCTACAACCGGATTAATGAGGACGGTTGGACTTGGCGGTGATTCAGGAACGATGGACGATATTATCGCATCAGAGCTGGTCATCGTTATTGGTGCGAATCCAGCTGAGTCCCATCCGGTGCTGGCAACACGTATCAAGCGTTCCCATAAACTCTTTGGCCAAAAGCTTGTTGTGGTTGATTTAAGGGAAAACGAACTAGCCCAACGCGCCGATCTCCATCTCCATCCTAAGCCAGGTACAGATATCATCTTACTCAACGCGATTGCCAAATACTTTTTTGATCAAGGCTGGGAGGACGCAGCATTCCTTGCTGAAAGAGTGAATGGAGTAGAGGAATTCAAAGCTTCATTGGAAAAGTTCACTTTAGATTATGCAGTAGAAAAAACAGGTCTTAGCATGAAGCAGCTACTTCGTCTCGCAGAAATGATCAAGGAAGCAAAATCGGTCTGCATGCTGTGGGCGATGGGTGTTACCCAGCATATGGGCGCATCTGATACAAGCACAGCCATTTCAAACCTGCTTTTGGTTACGGGAAATTACGGTCGAACCGGTACTGGTGCTTATCCGTTGCGCGGTCATAACAATGTTCAGGGGGCATGCGATTTCGGAACTCTGCCGACATGGATGCCTGGCTATGAACCTGTACAGGATGAGGCTGTCAGGGCAAAGTATGAAAAAGCATGGGGAGTAACGCTGCCGGACAATCCTGGCTATGACAATCACCACATGGTTGAGGCAGTGAATAAAGGCAAGCTGAAAGCACTTTACCTGTTTGGCGAAGATATGGCCATTGTTGATGCTAACTCGAACTATGTTCATTCGACTTTTGAAAAACTGGACTTCTTCGTTGTCCAGGATATCTTCTTCAGTAAAACCGCTCAATTTGCGGATGTGATTTTACCGGCAGCGCCTAGCCTTGAGAAGGACGGGACCTTTACAAACACAGAAAGGCGGATCCAGAGGTTTTATAAGGTATTCGAACCGATGGGTGATTCCAAGCCTGACTGGATGATTTTCCAGGAGCTTGCGAATCGTATGGGTGCAAACTGGAATTATCAGCATCCATCTGAAATTATGGATGAGGCAGCAAAGCTCGCGACAATGTTTGCTGGTGTAAGCTATGAACGGCTGGAAGAATGGGAATCGCTTGTATGGCCTGTAAAAGCGGATGGAACGGACACTCCACTGCTATATAAAGATAAGTTCGGCTTCCCGGATGGAAAGGCGAGGCTGTTCCCGGTTGAATGGACGATTCCGTTTGATCCAGGAGGAGAATTTGATTTGCATTTGAACAACGGCCGATTGCTCGAGCATTTCCACGAAGGAAATATGACACATAAGACGGAAGGGCTAATGCATAAGGTGCCTGATGTGTGGCTGGAAATTTCTCCAGAGCTTGCGGCAGAACGTAATCTCGAAGATGGTGCACTTGTTGGATTGACTTCCCCATACGGCCATGTGGAAGTTCGCGTTATTGTGACTGACAGGGTGAAGGGCAAGGAATTGTACCTGCCGATGAACTCAGCTGAAGACAACGAAGCAGTCAATAGACTGACTAGTAGCTATCACGATATTGTTACCCATACACCTGCTTATAAGGAAATGAGTGTAAAAATGGAAGTGCTTGAAAGTACGGGTGAACCACCACTTCCTAAGCATAATCACCGATATGGGAAAAGGATTCCCCAAATCAGTGTGAAGGTCGAGGAAAAGTGGCTGCGTTCTGATTATATCCCAATTTCCGAGATTGACGATTTGAAGGAGGGGCATTATGGCGAAACCGATCAGGCAAATTAGCAGGGGTGTTCCTAATCCGAAAGAAGAGCAGGACAAGGGCATTGATGAAATCCTTAAAGCGCTGGCCGACAACAAGGATGCTGTCCTTTCCTTCATTGAACTGACAAAAGAGCTTCATGAAGTGAAAGTTTTCGAGACAGCTGGGTCCTTGCTGAAGCAGCGGAATGACGTAGGTGTGATTGCGATGCAGCAGGTCAATCAGCCTGCCGTCCATAATATTATTAAAAGTGGATTCGGCTTGTTCAAATTCCTCGGCGCCATGCAGCCTTCCCAGCTAGAAACACTTTTGCAGGGAGTGACGCTTGGGCTAAAACGGATGTCCAAGACAGGTGAAAAGGGCAAGAAACAAAGTATCTGGAAAATGAGAATCAGGCTTCGCAGTCCTGAAATACGGGCTGCAATGACGACAATGGTTGATTTTCTCGAGGGAATGGGTGAAGCCTTCCTTAAGAATAGAGAAGACCATAAGTAAGGATGGTGCAGCGAATGAGGGAACAAGTTTTTCACATAAGTAATCTTGAAACAAAGGAAGAAGCTGATAAAATCACCCAGGCATTGCTCCACGTCTGGGGGATTTCCCAAGCCGAAACAAGTGCGCAGCATAAGACCGTTTCCATCAAGTACGATGAGCGGATGGCGTCTTCCGAAGATTTTGAACAGGTTGTAAAGGAAGTAGGTTTCAATCTAATAAGTGACTGACGAGGTGATGTTATGAGACTATGTGAGGTTTGCGGAACAAAAGAGGATTTTGAAGACAAGAATGAAGAAATGATTCAAGCAGTCACGCTCCATGTTTGTGAAAATTGCCGCGAAGATCGGAAAGTACATTCATTGCCTGATTGGGCGTTTTAATAGTTCTATCTGAGATGGAATTACTGCTTGCCGATCAGATTGGCAATTCTTTATCCGAATTGATTCGTCGAATTTGTATTCACACCCCAAATGAGTCTTCGTTAATTGAAGACAAGCTCCAAAAAGTAAATTCAAATGAAATGCAATCCAGGCATGCCTGGATTTTTTTTGTGCATGAAAAAGGGAATAGGCTTGATTAAAAAGAAATAATAACCCAATAGATAAATCATTTAATAGAAGAGGTGCTTTTAAATTGGAATTTTATAAAAGCAATAAAGAAATGATCTCAATTGAAATGGAAATCATGAATTCGCATCCGGATTATAACCTGCTTGCGGATGGTAAGAGGTTTTTAGCCGACGAGGATTTACTGGAGGAGCATGAAGAAGAAGAGGAGCTTGATAAGGAGCGATACCTGCTAAAAGTAGATGATGCCTTCATTGGAATTATTGACTTTATTATGGAAAATCCGCGCGATAAAAAGCCATGGCTCGGGCTACTGATCATTCACAATGATTGGACTCAAAAATCCTTTGCCGGCAAAGCACTCGCTATATATGAAGAATTAATGAGAAGCAGAAATATTAAAGAAGTTAGGTTAGGGTGCTTTACCGCTAATACCACTGGAATGAAATTTTGGGAGAGGAATGGTTTTCATAAGGTAAAGGAAATCAGCTATCGGGAAAAACCCCTATGGATTATGGAAAAGAAATTAGTGGAAGAGCTGAATTAAAATTCTTCAATGGATTGGGATTGCATAAGCAATTCCTTTTTTAATATTTTAACTAGGTAAAAAGGAATGGTAAAAAAATATGCATATGGTATAATTTTCTAGTATTTTGCTTGTTGACTTTAGGGGGTAAAAGATTTGGAAGAAAATTTTATTAAAATGAAGCAGGGGATAAATAATTGGAAAAGGTACATTTCCTCCTTTTTCCTTTTTATGTTTTCGATGGTTTTTGGTTCCATAATTTATTTTCTTGCGCTAATTATTTTTGCGGAGAAAGATGGTAATGATCAAACCTATTTTGATTTCAAGGAAATGGTAGGGGTAAATGTAAAACCTGTATATGATTTTGTTTTTTCAAATTTGACCTATGTATTTTGGATGGTAGGAATGGCCTTATTTATAAGACTCATTCATAAACGAAAACTTAAAACACTTATTACACCAAACGAAAAGATTAATTGGAAAAGGATATTTTGGGGCTTTGGTCTATTTTTTTGCATTCTCACTGGGACGACAATTATTGATGCACTATTAAATCCGAAAGATTATTCATTTAATAACATTCAGATTCAGGATTTTCTTACGTTGTTTTTATTTGTATTAATTTTAACACCTATCCAAACAACAGCCGAAGAGGTCTTTTTCAGAGGGTATTTGATGCAATGGTTTGGCCGAAAAGTGTCAAATCCATTGGTTTTATCGATTATTGTTGGAGGCATTTTTGGTGCACTCCATTTTTCAAATCCGGAAATGAACTATTCTGCCTTCTTTGTTGGCAGTGATTATGTCCTTTCAGGTATTTTATGGTGCTACATTACCGCAAGAACGAATAGTGCTGAACTAACAATTGGTGCTCATGCAGCAAACAATATGTTTATTGGCTGGTTTCTAACAATGGATGACTCTGTATTCGGAGAACTTCCATCCTTATTTGTGATAGACAATATTAACCCGAAAACCACCTTGCTCTGGACGGTTATTTCGCTTACTGTGTTTACTTATTTTTCAATCAAGAAATTTGATAACAAGAAACCTTTAAATGATGAATTGGAACAGGATATTAATAGTTCTTTTAAATAAATGGATGATTTATTGATATATATAGAGCGGGCCTGACATCAAGGTTTGGAGCCGAATAAACATTGTTGTACTTTTATTGTGAAATTGAGGAAAGAGGGGGAATGAAAATCGAATTATTAAATAAGGTACTTGAATTAGATCGAGCGTATATAGGTACTTTTACCAATAGAATGGACAAGACATGGGGCACCATATTTTTCAATGAAAGACAGCCTAATTACTATGATGCGAACCATGCTCAGATTAGTAAGGCGGTTGATGATCCAGCAGGGGTAGTACAGGAAGTAAGTAATTTTTATAAAGAGAAGAATATCATTCCGAGGTTTTATAATTATAATCAAGAGGACAATGCAGCTTTACTTAAAAAGTTACATCGTGCAGGGTTTCGTAGTGAGGAGCTGGGAGGACTAGTGCAGCTATGGGACAACAATCTCTCAGTTACTCCATTAGGTGAAGATTTTTCAGTCGAAGAAGTAACAGATAAGAATCTTCGAGAAGCAATCGATATTGAAATTACAATCAAAGAATTCGGCGGTGCGATTAGGGAAGAGGCATTAAAGGAAGAAAAAAAGCATCCTGGATTTACTCACTTTCTGCTTAGGTATAAGGGAGTCTCTTGTTCGACTGCATGTATTTTTCATGAGGGTGACCAGGCGAGGCTTGAAAGTGTTGCCACATTAGAAGAGTATCGGGGAAAGGGCCTGATTGGCAAATTGATACGCTATATCCAGCAGGAGGTCCACGATAGAGGATTCAGCCACTTATGGGTGTTCCCGATCAGCCACCAGGTCGAAAAGGTATATAGCCGCTATGGATTCAAGACACTGGGTAACATAAACACTATCCATGCATTTGCAGGCGGGAAAAGCATCATGGAGATTCGTGAAGGAAAATAGTGATCATCGTTTAGGAACTCTCCTTGGAAGAAGAGAGTTCTTTTGTACGCATACTATTTTTAACAATGTATTTATTAGACTCTTTTCGAAATGATTGTTTTTTAAATAGTTTTATAAACGGATACCAATAAGGCCCCTTGGCAACCTGAAAGAAGAAAAATTAGAAAAAGAGGTCACCAATAAGGCTCCTTGAAGACATAAAAAGTGAAAAATTGGGAAAACAGGTCACCAATAAGGCTCCTTGATGACTTAAAAAGTAAAAAACCGGAAAATTAGGGCACCAATAAGGTTCCTTGATGACTTAAAAAGTGAACAATTGGAAAAATAGGTCACCAATAGGACCACTTGATTAACTAAATAATTGAAAAAGAAGACACCAATAAAGCCTTTTGGTTAGTCAGAAAAGAAAAAACTGGAAGAAACAGCAGTTTTTAATTGCATGTTGTTTTAATAACCATCTTCTCGATAGCTGCTCGATATTTTCTGCACAATTTCCTGTTATAAATGAATTATCACCTAAAGAGGAGAGATTGTTTATGAAATTTTATAGCAAATTATCAATGTTGATGATTTCCGTTTCAACTGCGCTTTTTTTATCGGCTTGTTCGGGGGATCAAGGCGAAAACGCTGGCAAGGAGAGCAGTGGCGATCATAGCAGCCATGCCAATATGGAGCATTCAGGTTCTGGGGAGATTCCAGAGGGTGTTAAGGAAGAACAAAACCCTACTTATAAAGTTGGCAGCAAAGCGATTATTACTGAAGACCATATGCCGGGCATGGATGGGGCTGAAGCAACAATTGTTGGTGCCTATGACACGGTTGTTTATTCACTGTCATATGACCCGACAAACGGCGGTCCAAGGATAGAAGATCATAAGTGGGTCATCCATGAAGAGCTTAAGGATGCTGGGAATATGCCATTAAAAGCTGGTGATGAGGCAATCATTAACACAGAGCATATGGAAGGCATGAAGGGTGCAAAAGCTGTAATCGATACAGCAGAAGAAACGACAGTATATATGGTTGATTTTACTCCTACTGACGGTTCTGAAAAAGTAACCAACCACCAATGGGTAACTGAAAGTGAACTTTCTCCAGCAAAATAAACCATTTATTTGACCCCTATTCTTTTTTGAATGGGGGTCCTTCATTTTTTAACCCTAAAAACGAGCTTTCCAAAAAAAAGCAGGATTGTCTTACATATAGCCAGGGTATATATACAGTAACAAATGAGGAGGTAAGGCTCATGAATAAACTAATCAGAATGGCAATCAAATGGGGACCAGTTTTGTATCCTGTTGTGAAAAAAATGATGGATAACCGAAAATCAACTAAGCTGAAAACAACTTATTCAAAGTAAATGACAAGTAAAGAACAGAAAAGCTGCACTAGGAGTCGCATTTATGACTCTTGTGCAGTTTTTTGTTTTGTTGGTAAATAGATCAGCGGTTCATGTTATAATGGAAAAATAAACAGAATCATTGCTCATTTTATATTTTGGACTGTCCATTATCGTTTGCCAGAGGCAAGCAGCTGGTCTATTTAAAGGAAGGTATCTATGGTCGAGGATAACATAACGAGAATTAATTTAGATGGAAAAGAATACATACTGATTGGCACGGCACACGTATCAAAGCACAGTGCGGAGCAAGTAAAGGAAGTAATTGAAGCCGAAATGCCTGATTCCGTTTGTGTAGAGCTGGATGAACAAAGGTATCAAACAATCACTGAAGGTGCCAAGTGGAAGGAAATGGACATAATCCAGGTAATCAAGCAAAAGAGAGCGTCATTGCTGTTAATGAATCTTGCAATTTCTTCTTTCCAAAACCGTATGGCTAAGGAACTTGGAATCAAAGCTGGACAGGAAATGATCCAGGGAATTGAGTCCGCTAAAGAAGTTGGCGCGAATTTAGTGCTTGCTGATCGGAATATCCAGATTACTTTTTCAAGGATTTGGGGTAATCTCGGTCTGAGAGGAAAGTCGATGCTGCTCACTCAAATCATCACAAGTATTTTTAGCCATGACAGTATTTCCGAGGAAGAATTGGAGAAGATGAAGGAGCAGGATACCATCAATGCCATGCTCAATGAATTCACTGAAAGCTTCCCGAAGTTAAAGAAGCCTTTAATTGATGAGCGCGACCAGTATCTTGCCCAAAAGATCAAGGATGCCCCTGGTGAAAAAGTTGTCGCTGTTCTTGGAGCAGCACACGTACCAGGAATTAAAGAAGAAATCAAAAAAGAGCAGAATTTAGCGCAATTAAATGCTATTCCGCCTAAGTCTAAGTGGCCGAAAATCATTGGCTGGGCTCTTCCAATCATGATTGTCGCACTTATTGTGATTACCTTTTTTGCAAATCCAAATGCAGGACTTGATCAATCAATAAGCTGGATTCTTTGGACTGGCTCACTATCAGCACTTGGAACAATCATTGCGATGGGTCATCCATTAACGATCCTTACTGCGTTTGTGGCCGCACCGTTCACTGCACTGCATCCATTGCTGGCAGCTGGCTGGTTTGCTGGTCTTGCCCAAGCCTATGTTCGTCGTCCGAGCGTCAAGGACTTCGAAACCTTATCAGAAGATGTTTTTAGTGTAAAAGGATTCTGGCGCAACAAGGTAAGCCGTATCCTCCTGATTGTGGTACTTTCAAACATTGGGGCTTCATTTGGAACCTTCATTGGCGGCGCGGACGTCATTAAGACATTTTTTGAAAACTTTTAATTTAATAACCTACATTTAGGGGATGGAATCATAACAATGATTTCATCCTTTTTTTGTCTCTAGCGGATATATTTACTAGACATTTCAGAATTTTTCGGATAAGTTGTCAGTATAGTTAAATGTAAAATAATTAGAAAATTGGGGTGGGTTTTTTGGTGAATTTTAATAAACCGGATATCGAGAATTTTTATCGCACATTCAATATTCAAGCTTTTACAGTAAGTCCAGACGAAAAACAAGTCGTTTTCAGCACCAATCTTACTGGAAAATATAATCTATGGGCAATGGATTTGCCAAATCAATATCCATACCCTCTCACATTTGTTGATCAGAGCTGTCATGCATTGAGGTATTCCCAAGATGGAAGGTTTATGGTTGTGGGATTTGATCATGATGGTGATGAAAATGCTCAGTTATATGCACTTCCTCCTGCTGGTGGAGAGCTGATGGCCCTCCGGGTAGCTGATGGAGAACGCCATATGAATCCAATTTTATCTAAAGACGGAAGCAGACTTTATTATACTTCCACTAAAGGTAATGAAATGTATCTAAATATATATCAATTTGACCTTGAAACAGGTGAAGAAAGAATAGTGTTGGAGGGGTCCGAGGCAGCCAGCTTTTTAGTGAATTTTAATGAAGATGAAAGCAGCTTTGTGTATGTTAAACAATTTGCAAATACATATGCGCCTGGCTACGTACTTCAGGATGGACAATCCTACTCACTTACACCAGAAACAGATGAACAGTTCACAGTTGGCGATGGTGTATTTGTCGAGAGAGACTATTTCTTTATCACTACCTTTGGCGAGGACTTTTCGTATCTGGCGAAATTCAATCTGGATTCCTTGGATTTTACAAAGGTACTTGCTATTGAAAAAGAAGAACTTGAAACGGTTCGATTTGATAAAAATTCACAATCACTTTATTTGTTAGCTTCAAAAGGTGTAAATGATTATTTGTATCGATATGATTTAGAAACTGGCCAAAATAATAAAGTGGGTTTGCCTGCCACTGTCGTCCAGGGTGTAACAGTTGCGAAGAGCGGCAATGTATATCTTTTAGCCGGTTCAGCTACAAAGCCTTATAATATTTTTCAAAACAAAGCGAGCAATCATGAATGGAAGCAGTTGACCAATCTGGCAGTCCCAGGAGTAAAAGAAGCTGAGCTTGCACAACCTGAAGTTCTGACTTATGCATCCTATGACGGCCTTCCTATTGAGGCTCTATTCTTCAAGCCTGAAGAAGAGGTAGATAATGGTCACGTTATTCTATGGCCGCACGGTGGACCGCAGGCTGCAGAGCGTAATAATTTCCGTGCAATGTTCCAATTTCTCGTTAATCGAGGTTATACGATTTTCGCGCCAAATTACCGCGGTTCAACTGGATATGGTCTAGCTTTTACAAAAATGGTTGAAGGAAATTGGGGAGAGGGACCTCGCCTGGATAATATTGCAGGCCTTGAATACCTCTACGAAAAAGGGCTTGCAGACCGAAACAAAACTTTATTGATGGGCGGCAGCTTTGGCGGTTATATGGCTTTATTATTACATGGGCGCCATCCAGAGTACTTCAAGGCAGTGGTTGACGTTTTCGGTCCATCCAATCTCTTCTCGTTTATCGAATCAGTACCAGAGCACTGGAAACCAGTCATTAATCAATGGGTTGGCGATCCAGTAAAGGATTTCGACAAGCTCACGGAGTACTCACCAATCACGTACCTAGATACAATGACAAAGCCAATGTTGATCATCCAGGGAGCTAACGATCCAAGGGTTGTGAAGCAGGAATCCGACCAAATCGTAAAGGCGCTGCAGGATAAAGGGAGAGATGTAAAATATCTTGTCCTGGATGACGAAGGGCACGGTTTCTCGAAAAAGTCGAATGAAATTCTTGTCAACCGTACGATTCTCGAGTTCTTTGACCAATTTGTAACAGCAGACGCGGTCAAAGTCCTGGCTGAATAGTTCTATTAATGAAAGTACAAAAGCTTGAGGGTAAAGCCTCAAGCTTTTTATATTTACTACTTTTTGTTCACTTGCTTCCCACTTTTCTTCTGGCTTTGAGATTTGGAGTTTCCTACCTCGAATTCTGCACCTAGCTCAATATCGTTCCTTTTATCCTGCTTCTCGATTCTCTCTCTTGTTTGATTATTATTTTGTCTGCCTTGTTTAGACATATCTATTTCAACTCGCTTCCATCATGGTGTATTTTTAATGTACTCATTTATGAACAATTTCATCTTGCAAAGTGTTGGAAATGGATGATCATCCTTCTCCTCGAATAACCTTATCGTAAAAAACCTGGAACCCATACATCATAAATGATTTTATTAAAAAGATAATCGACAATTGTAATTTGTTGATTCTAACCAGATAGCCGTAACCGACTTTTTTAAATAATTCAAGCATAAAGATGGTAAAAAAAGAGTCAACTAGGAGATTGACTAATACATACAGGTTGAATTTTTTATAAGTATATTTCAGGATCCAAAATGAGCCAACGAAGAAGGGTCCCCAAATTAATGGGAGTTCACCTAATACATTAGGTTTAACGTTAAAGGGCCACCACCACCATTTTCTCTTCTCAGCTATCATTCCTTCCAATGTTACATAGATGCCCATGAATATGGCACCAGGAAGAAATTTTTTTATAGTCCTTTTGCCCAGAAGAGGGAAGGAAAGCCACGGCAATATAGTTAGCAGCAGTAAGAATACTTTCGTCTTCTTCATTACGCAACACCCTTTAGAGGAATGAAATAATTTCGTGCTAGATTTTTTTATTATTGCTTAAATGAGGCAAAAGATGAGTGCAAATGATAATTAAATTTATTTGTTGGCCTATTAGAAAAATATTTAGCAAATAATTCATTTCTTCTTGCTTCTGACCGTATTTATTAGGAGGAGAAGGAGGGAGAATGAGATGATTTCTCTATGGGATGAACATTTATTTTGGCTGGAAATGCTTCAGGATCATGCATTTTTCGTTAGAGATCATTTATCACCATCAGAGGTGCAGTATGTAAATATGGCACAGCAGTACATTCATTTATACGGAGAGCTGTTAACAGCATTGAAGTCTATCCCCCGGACTGCACAGTATAATGACAGGCAAATGATTGAATTTGCTGGCAAGGTATGGCCTGTTGCGAAAGGGTATCTTGATTTTGAAGGCCATTTACAGGCATTGAGAATTGATAACAATGTTAATCTGAATTTATCTCCCACTTATTTTAATGGTACCCAGATTGAAAACGCTGAATATTTGAGGATATTAAGCCAGTTGGCAGAGGGGAAAGACCCAGTACCTCTCCCTCTGCCAGAATTGTTGGATCTTTGGCTTGAGGATCAGTTAGGCCATGCGGTGCTATTCGAGAATATGTTAGATCCAATTGAGGTCGTTGCAAAAAGGCAGGCTGAAGCTTACATTAGCAAATACCAGCTATTTATTGTCCAGAACCACCACATAAAAGGCTATTTACGCGTAAAAGAACCCGGATTTGCACGACAAAGAGAATTCGTCTATGACGTGGGAAGCACAACACTCGAAATGAATCGCTTTATTATCGGCATGGTGAACAAATTTAAATCGGATAAACTGATGAACAAAACGGACCTTCGCTTTTTGGAGCATCATTTTCCTGAAACTTGTTATTTCCTCACGAAGCTTAGTTATTATGAACCGAGATTGCAAGCGGAAATCGGCAATTGTTCACTTGTGAAACCGTCTTTTAATTAATTGCCTAAAAATCACCGTAGAAGCAAAAAAGCAATGGATTCCATTGCTTTGTATACCTATTTTTAGATGACTTATAATTTCATGAGGAATTATATCAATTAGGACTTTCACAAGAGAAAAAGCCCTCCAAATTAGGGAAAGGGCTTGATCCGTTGTTCAATTGATAATAATTTGAGTCCTTTTGCATGTTAGGATGAAGAGTTAAAATATGGTATAATTTGCTCGTACAGCAAATTGCAGGGTGGGCAGAGGTCACCTCCATTTCGGTATAGAAAGGGGGTGATGCTGTTGGTAACTTATGAAGCAATGAATTTGGTTGTGAGTTTCGCGACTTTGATCGTTGCTGTAATTGCCATTGGTATTTCTTCAAACAAAAAGAAATAACCTATCCTGCACGCCAATGTTGGAATAGGTTATTTCTATTTTAAACCGGCCGCTGCACTTCAAGCAGCTTGCTGTACATGAGAGTTCCGGTTGCAGCCGGAACTCTTTTTTAATTTATGTTGTTTATATGTAAATTATATACATAAACAAAAACAATATCAATTAAAGCACTCAATGGAAACTATTTTTTGAAGGCTTTGTTATATCTCGCTGTTTTAAAAACGACTTTATTATTGTGTATACCGAAGTTGAAACTGATTAAAATATTTAAATGTGAAAAGTTATTGAACTATTTGTGAACATTATGTGACATTTTTTCGTAAATTCTGTTAATATGAAATTACAAACGAAAAAGTGGGGGAATGAGAAGTGGGAAAGCTTCTTATGTATTTTTATCTGGTCGTTAGCATTTATTGTTTTGTAAGCGGATTCTTAGCGTTGTATTCACATGGATTTCAACATGCGGTATTATCTCTATTCCTTGGAGTTTTCAATTTCGCGATGTTTTCTCTTTTTAAAAAGGAAGGGAAGTTCCCAAGACTGCGCGTGATCAAGGGGCATAAAGGGGAACTCGCATAGTTCTAATCAAATAAGTTTTATAAGAGCACAACGGTAAATAAAGTCAAATGATTTTCCAAGCCAATAATAAAAAACAGGCGTCCATTTGGAACGCCTGTTTTCCATTTATGTTTAATGTGAATGTCCGGAATACATTACCCAGATAGATCCTGCTACGATGACGACAGCGATGAACGCAGAGTATAGGATGTTAATATTGTTCGTCACCTTGTCTTCGCCTTCATTAATATGCATGAACATATATAGCTGGATGCCGGCCTGGACAACAGCGAGTGAGCCGATGATCCACATGACCGCTTTCATAGATAAAGATGTCTGTAGAGCAACCCACGCTGCACCTAACGTTAAAATCAGTGACATGAAGAATCCAAGGACATGGCTGATTGGGAAACCTTTTGAGTGATTATCCATTTACATCACCAACCCTCTTAAATATACGAATGTGAAGATAAAAATCCAAACTACGTCCAGGAAGTGCCAGTAAAGACCAAAGATGAATGTCTTACGGGCTGTGATTGGCGTCAAGCCACGCTTCAGGATTTGGATGATCAATAGTGTAGCCCAGCCGATACCAATGGTAACGTGCAAGCCGTGCGTGCCAAGCAGGATAAAGAAGCTTGAAAGGAACGCGCTAGTTTGCATCGTCGCACCTTCATGTACGTAATGCATGAATTCTCGTACTTCCATGAACAAGAAGCCGCCGCCGAGCAGCAGTGTAAAAACAAGCCACATCAGCATGCCTTTGATGTTGCTTCGGCGCATCTCATGGATCGAAATTCCCATAGTGAAACTACTTGTTAGCAATAGGAATGTTTGAATCATCACGTCTTTTACAACAAAGATATCCTGTTGTGTAGGTCCGCCGGCATATCGGTGTCCAAGTACACCGTACACTCCGAATAGAGTGGCAAAAAGTACGATTTCCGCTCCAAGGAAGATCCAGAAGCCAAGGATGTTCATCCTGTTTTGTTCAGTCTGGTATTCAAGCGGCAAAGCTGCATTGACTTTAGCTGACATGGTTCTTCACTCCTTTGCGTACATTTCTCCATTTGCTTTCCGTTTCAATGATTTCATCCTTATGGACATGGAAGCCTTCATCATAATCAAATGAACGGAAAGCAAGACCAGCAAAGATTCCAAGAGCAGCCACACCTGCAGCGATTGTCCATTCGAATACAAGCAGGAAGCCTGCGATTCCGAATACGACACCCATGTAAATTGGGATCCAAGTATTGCTTGGCAAGTGGATTTCTTCAATTTCATCTTCGCTCAATGGCTGGATTTCATTGTTCTTTTTCATATCCCAGAAAGCATCGATCTTTTTCACATCTGGAAGGGAAGCGAAATTGTAGTGCTGGACAGGAGTAGCAGTTGCCCACTCAAGAGTCCTCGCATCCCAAGGGTCATTTCCAATGTTGCGGTCAGCATGACGCGCGCTCCAGTAAATGTTATAAACAAGCGCTGCAAAGCCAGCTGCAAGAATCACTGAACCGATTGCTGACAACATCATTAATGGAGCAAACCCAGTTTCTGCTGAATAGGTGTAAGCACGGCGTACTGCACCATCAAGACCAAGGAAGAACATTGGCATGAATGTGACGTTAAAGCCGATCACAAACAGCCAGAAATGCCATTTACCAATTTTTTCATTCAGCATATAGCCAAACATCTTCGGCCACCAGAAGTAAAGGCCAGCAAAAATAGGGAACACTACACCTGGTATTAGTACATAGTGGAAGTGCGCCACTAGGAATAATGTGTTGTGATACTGATAGTCAGCAGCCGCCATAGCAAGCATGACACCCGTTACACCGCCGATTACAAAGTTCGGTACAAATGCAAGTGACCAGAGCATCGCAGTCGTAAACTTGATTCGGCCTTTTCTCATTGTGAACAGCCAGTTAAAAACTTTAACCCCAGTAGGGATGGCAATTGCCATTGTTGTAATCGAGAAGAATGAGTTTACACCAGCACTGTTGCCCATTGTGAAGAAGTGGTGAACCCATACAAGCATACTTAAAACAGAGATCATGATAATTGAAATGACCATTGATTTATAGCCGTAAAGCGTTTTTCTAGAAAATGTTGAAATGATGTCTGACAGCATACCGAATGCAGGCAGGACAACGATGTAAACTTCTGGATGTCCCCAAAGCCAGAAAAGGTTGGCCCAAAGCATATCCATACCGCCACCGGATATTGTGAAGAAATGGGTACCGAATGTGCGGTCGAAAGTCATTAAGGCAAGAGCAACTGTAAAAATAGGGAAGCTCGCTACAATAATGATTGATGTGATGAAAGATGTCCAAGTGAACATCGGCATCCTCATCAATGTCATGCCTTTTGTTCTCATTTTTAACACTGTGACAACGAAGTTAATACCCGTCATCAATGTACCAGCACCTGCAATTTGCAGGGCTACTGCGTAAAAGTTGTTCCCGATACCAGGACTGAATTCTTTGCCTGCCAGAGGGAAGTAGGAAGTCCAGCCGGCATCCGGTGAACCACCGATAATGAACGAAATATTGAAGAGCGCCGCACCGGCTACTGTAAGCCAGAAGCTAAGGGCGTTCAACTGTGGAAAAGCAACGTCACGGGCACCGATTTGCAGCGGAACCACAAAGTTCATAAGTCCAATCAATAGCGGCATCGCAACGAAAAGGATCATGATGACACCGTGAGTTGTGAATACTTCATTATAGTGCTGTGCGTTCAGGAAGGTATTTTCAGGTACGGCTGTCTGGCCTTTCATCATCAAGCCGTCAATTCCGCCACGGAAAAACATGACCACACCGACCAGGATATACATGATCCCGATTTTCTTATGGTCAACAGTGGTCAGCCAATTTGTCCAAAGCCAATTCCACTTTTTAAAATAGGTAAGTGCAGCGATGATACCAACCATCGTCAGGGCAATTCCGATTTGAGAAGCAAAAATCAATGGATCGCCTGTTACAAAAAATTCATCCCATTTAATGCCCACTATGCTCACCCCCGTGCTCGTCAGTAGTTTCAGATTCTTTGTGATTCATATTTTCATGGTTTTCATGATTTGTTTGTTCATTGTTGCCGTCTTTATTTTTATAGTTATTTTCATCTTCAAAGATTTTACCTGGCCAGCCATGTCCTGGATAATACATTTCTGGATTTGTGTAGTTCTTTGAATTATGGTCAGAATGGTCGACCCAGTCTAAGTGAGTGTTTGAGAATGTCTTGCGCCCAAAGTGAGAAGGCTCAAGCATCTTTTCATACTCTGCTAACGTCATCTTTGGAGCAGTTTCTTTTACTTCTTTAACCCATTTATCAAAATCTTCTTGTGTTTGAGACAAGACTTCAAACTCCATGCCAGCATATCCCTTCCCATTGAAGTTCGTATTTCGGCCAACATAAGAGCCAGGGTTATCAGCTAGAAGATAAAGCTGTGTTTCAGCATGTGCCATCGTATATTTCTGGCCGCCAAGTGCAGGGACCCAGAAGCTTTGCATGGTTCCAGCTGAGGTTAGCTTGAAATCAACTGGACGGTCTTCAGGGATATTAACGTAGTTAACCGTCTCAATTCCTTGCTCTGGGTAGCTGAAAATCCACTTCCAGTCAGCCGAAGTCACTTTAATGACAAGAGGTTCTTTGTCCTCATAGCCTTTAGGTACTTCATCTATTGCGTAAATCGTTTTTACCGTCGGGATAGTCAAAGCGACGATAATCAGGATTGGGATAACAGTCCATATGATTTCCAATACAGTGCTGCCATGTTCTTCTGGCGGCTCATATCCCATATTGTCCTTGCGTTCTCGGTATTTCCATACGATGAACGCGAAGAGGCCGAATACGACAACCGTAACTAATAGCATCAATGCAATTGAAAAGTTTATTAAATCGAGAATTTGCCTTGCGATCGGTCCCTCTGGATTGAACACGACCATATTATTCTCACAGCCGCTCAATAACAGTACGGCGATCATTGAGGTGAGTGAGAGCAATAGAAGTTTTGATTTCTTCATCACTGACTGCAGCTCCTTTCAGATAAAAAACCTTGTTCATTATATCACATACTTTTGCTCATCTGTTCACAAAGATTTCAAAACTATACCTAAAAAAGGCGGTAAGTTGTGGCAAAAGGTGTGATTAAAATCACAGTGGTATGTTTGTAATAATGATTCTAACATAGAAATTTGTCCTCTTTCGCAGGTAATTGTGAACAAAATATGAAAACATAAAATGGTATTCCAGTGAAATGTTTGTGAAGGGTATTGACGCTAAAAAAGCAAGGGATTCTATAGATGAGCCCTACTTTTTAGCCAATGTATGATATTTTAGGATACCTTGTTCCATATTATTTACGATTTTAAAGGTGGAAGAAATTTTTGTTGATTAAGCAGATTTGGACACATTTTATTTTAGAACCCGAAGTTAGTTTCGTCTTCAATATGCTGACGTTTCTCGGATATTTCTCTCTGTTATACTTCATTGTTGTTTTTCGTGTAAGTATGACAATTAATAGACGGAGAATTTCAGGCTATTGTATATAGAGAATACTTAAGAAGCAGATATAACCGGAGATCTTCCGATAAACTACTCTAAATAAGACAAAATCCAAAGGTTTGGATAATATAAAAGGAAAAACTTCCTGTATTTTTAAGGAAATAAGGCTATTTCTCAATTTAAACGGAATTTTACCTTTTATTTATTAAACACAGTGAAATCAACATTCAGTTATAACAAAGCCTAAAAAGCAAAAAACAACAGTCGAGTTTAACACAGGCCCAAAATTTAAATGATCGAAAGAAGATATATATAATGAAATTAAAAATACAAAATTAAACTCAACGATATTTTTAATAGTTTCTATTTTAATATAATAAATAAAATGAAAGCGCTTTATTTTTATGAGTATCAGTAACTTCAAATCACTCAATAAACAGGCAATTATATAAATGATTAAAGTTCAAACATTGTTCAATATTTCACAAACTATTATTCTTATCATATGATATCCTTTAATTAGAAAAGGAAAAAGGAGTGAGTGAAGATGATTTATTGCGAATTTAAGCCTTTCTCTACTGATACCGAAACTTATACGCAGGAGGTTTTTGAAGAATTGGTCGGTGATGAGTTTGAAGCGATGATGTTCATAGAGAATGAAAACATCCCGGCATACATCTGGACAGTTAACTTTGTCATCATCGTGAAAAGTGGTTCAAGATACATCACGGATTTATCCTTTGAAAAAATTCCGAGAAATCCAGTTTGTGAGTGAAATATTTTTTTGAAACTTATTGTGAAATACATCACAAACAAACAAATAATAACCGTCTTACCAGCAATGGCTACATACAACATACCAATAAACAAATCCGACGAAAGTAATTCGAAACCAAATTAATTGGAGGTTATACACATGGCGACAACAGAAAAAGTAATGAAGGAACAGCAGCCGGTAATTAAAATGGTCGATAGCCTGGTGGAAAAAGGGCTTAAGGCTCTTGGGGAAATGCGTGAGCTTAATCAGGAAAGCATCGATGCCATCGTAAAGGAAATGGCGCTAGCTGGACTGGATCAACATATGCAGCTTGCAAAAATGGCGGTCGAAGAAACCAAACGAGGTGTATATGAAGATAAAATCATCAAGAATATGTTCGCAACTGAATATGTGTACCACAACATTAAGTACGATAAAACGGCGGGCATCATTGATGAAAATGAACATGAAGGCATGATCACGATTGCTGAGCCTGTAGGTGTAATTGCAGGTGTTACTCCGGTAACAAACCCAACCTCAACAACGATGTTCAAAGCACTGATTTCTATAAAAACGCGTAACCCAATCATTTTTGCCTTCCATCCATCTGCGCAAAAATGCAGCAGTGAAGCTGCGAGGATTTTAAGGGATGCTGCTGTTAAAGCAGGTGCTCCTGAAGATTGCATTCAATGGATTGAGACACCATCTCTTGAAGCTACTCAAGCATTAATGAATCATTCGAAAATATCCTTAATTTTAGCAACAGGTGGATCAGGGATGGTCAAATCAGCATACAGTTCAGGTAAGCCAGCTCTTGGTGTTGGGCCTGGTAACGTACCTTGCTATATTGAAAAAACAGCAAATGTAAGGCGTGCGGTCAATGATTTGATTTTATCAAAGACATTCGATAATGGTATGATTTGTGCTTCTGAACAGGCTGTGATCATCGATAAGGAAATTTACAATGATGTGAAAAAGGAATTGATCTCAAACAGATGCCATTTCCTCAGCGATGAAGAAAGAGAAAAGGTCGAGAAGCTTGTGATCAATGAACATAGCTGTGCAGTTAACGCGGATATCGTTGGGATGCCGGCTTATAAAATCGCTCAGATGGCTGGAGTAGTGGTTCCTGAAGATACAAAGATTTTGATTGCCGAATTGAAGGGTGTGGGCCCACAATACCCGCTATCCAGAGAAAAATTAAGTCCTGTACTGGCTTGTTACAAGGTAAACAGCACCGATGAGGGATTAAAACGTGCTGAAGAGATGCTGGAATTCGGAGGATTAGGCCATTCTGCCGTAATCCATACATGCAATGATGAGGTCATTAAAGCATTCGGGCTAAGAATGAAGGCAGGTCGTGTAATCGTGAACGCACCATCATCACAGGGTGCAATTGGGGATATTTACAATGCCTATTTACCATCCCTGACTCTTGGATGCGGCACTTACGGTGGAAATTCTGTTTCCACGAATGTTGGTGCAATCAACTTAATCAATGTCAAAAAAGTAGCGAGAAGGAATGTGAATATGCAGTGGTTTAAAGTCCCTTCAAAGATCTATTTTGAAAAAAATTCAACCCAGTATCTCACGAAGATGCCGAATATTTCTAAGGCATTCATTGTAACGGATCCAGGAATGGTAAAGCTTGGGTATGTAGACAGAGTGCTTTATCACTTAAGGAAGCGACCTGACTACGTTCACTGTGAAATTTTTTCAGAGGTAGAACCAGATCCATCAATTGAAACAGTGATGAAGGGTGCAGAAATGATGGCAAATTTCCAGCCTGACGTCATCATCGCACTCGGAGGCGGATCCGCGATGGACGCTGCAAAGGGAATGTGGCTGTTCTATGAGCACCCTGAAGCCGAATTCCATGGATTGAAACAGAAGTTTCTCGATATCAGGAAGAGAGTCGTAAAATATCCTAAGCTTGGGCAAAAGGCTCAATTTGTTGCGATCCCTACTACTTCAGGAACTGGTTCCGAAGTAACGTCCTTCTCTGTAATCACGGATAAAAAGGCAAATATAAAATATCCACTGGCAGACTATGAATTAACACCTGACGTAGCAATCGTTGACCCGCAATTTGTCATGACCGTTCCGAAGCATATTACCGCAGACACTGGTATGGATGTATTGACACATGCGATTGAAGCATATGTCAGCTGTATGGCGAATGACTATACGGACGGACTAGCAATTAAGGCAATCCAGCTCGTGTTTGAATACTTGCCTAGGGCGTACCGCAACGGTAACGATGAAGTAGCTCGCGAGAAGGTGCACAATGCTTCTACAATTGCAGGGATGGCCTTTGCCAATGCGTTCCTTGGCATCAATCACAGTCTGGCTCATAAGCTTGGAGCAGAATTCCATATCGCACATGGACGTTCCAATACGATCCTTATGCCGCATGTCATTCGCTATAATGCAACGAAACCCAAGAAGTTCACTGCTTTCCCTAAATACGAAAGCTTTGTAGCGGATCAGCGGTATGCGGAGATCGCCAGAATCCTCGGACTGCAAGCACGCACGATTGAAGAGGGAGTGGAAAGTCTTGTGCAGGCAATAATCAAACTCGCAAAGGAAATGGATATTCCAATGAGTATTGAAGCGAATGGTGTAGAAAAGGATGAATTTGAAGCAAAGGTCGATCTTCTTGCAGACCGTGCATTTGAAGATCAATGCACAACAGCCAACCCAAAACTTCCACTTGTATCTGAGCTCGCTGAGATTTACAGACTTGCATTTAAAGGCATTTAAATCGTAAAAAGAACAAGCTCCATTTAATCTGGAGCTTGTTCTTTTTCTGTTTACACATGATTGTATTAAACTTGGCTGGTAATTTTTAAATCACCAATAACCTTTTACACATAAAACAAAAAACCCCGCTCTTTAACAGAGCAGGGAAATGAAGCAATAAAGAAAACGGTATTCACAGTATAGCACACTGTATCTCAGTTCCCTAATCTTTTTTTATCAATTGTATAGACAACCTCCAAGAAGACCATAAAGGCCAGCCATGATAGACTAAAGGATAATATGAAAAATTGAGGTGTTACTATTTTGTTAAATGACGATCTTCAGGGGAAAACAGTAATTATCACTGGAGCAAACAGCGGAATTGGTTTTGAAGCGGCTAAAGTTCTTGCTGAAAAGGGAGCACATGTCATTATGGCTGCTCGCAACATGGAAAAGGGGCAAACTGCGATTAATGCGATTTTAATAGAAAATGATAATGCTAAAGTTGAACTGATGCAGCTTGACTTGGCGGATCTAAATAGTGTGAGGGCATTTGCAAATGCTTTTACATCCCGTTTTAATCAATTGGATCTCATGATTAATAATGCCGGTGTCATGATCCCGCCTTATGGTAAGACGAAAGATGGGTTCGAGCTTCAATTCGGCAGCAATCATTTAGGTCACTTTGCTTTAACAGGATTATTATTGCCATTGCTTAAAGATTCAACTGGTTCACGTGTAGTAACTTTGAGCAGTATTGCACACAGGGGAGCATTGATTGATTTTAATAATTTGGATGGCTCTAAAGGGTATAAGGCAATGAAGTTTTATGGCCAGAGCAAGCTGGCAAATTTGCTGTTTGCAAAGGAACTTGACAATCGATTCAAGCTGCATGGTATCAAGACGATTAGTATCGCTTGTCATCCTGGTATATCAAATACAAATCTCTTTAAAATGGGAAAATCTGAAACTCCAGGATATATGAAGCGAATTATGAATATCTTTTTCCAGCCTGCCCAAATGGGGGTGCTCCCAACACTGTATGCCGCAACAGAAGAAAGTCTCCAGGGCGGGGAGTATGTAGGGCCGGATGGAAGAGGGAATCGAAAAGGAAATCCAGCAATTGAAACACCTGCGCCAGGGGTATATAACGAAACCACTATGAAAAAGTTATGGGAAGTCTCAGAGGACTTGACAGGGGTAATATATCATTTAAATTAAGCAATTAGGTGCCAGGAATAAAAACTCTGGCACCTTTTTAATAGAGGCAACTTAATAGGGGGCCAGAATAGAGGTCACCAACTCTGATGCTGTGTTACGTATCTAGATACCACACCTGTTCATGAAATGGAGCAGGTTTTTAGTGTCTTTAACGCAACAAAAAAACAGACCCTCTATAAGAGGATCTGTTTTTTAAAAGCTATAATTAAGCTTTTTGAACGTTAGCAGCTTGTGGTCCACGAGCGCCTTGCTCAACGCTGAAAGTTACTTTTTGACCTTCGTCTAATGATTTGAAACCTTCGGACTGGATAGCAGAAAAGTGTACGAATACGTCTTCGCCAGCTTCACGCTCGATAAATCCAAAACCTTTTTCTGCATTAAACCATTTTACTGTACCTTGTTCCATTTTTGTTGCCTCCTAGTGCTATGTGCACAATATGTTACTATCCTTGCCCAAAGTGATCATTAAGACGAAAATTACTATCCTTTACACCGAACAAAAATAATTCTTCTTAAGAATAGCAGGTAATGGAACAAATAGCAAATAAAATAAATATATACATCGTTTTGAGAGCATTGGTAACTATTTTCTGTTGTCAGTATCCATTAATTCAGATGTAATCAGCATTTCAGATCCGCTGCTATCCTTCATATAAAATTCCTTTTTGACCAGGCCGAACTTAGGTGCCCAGTATTGTCTTGATATACTGCCGTCTTGATTTTCCTGCTCTAAAACGACCGCCTTTTTAATGGAGCCGATCGGGAGGAGGAGATTCTTTTTTGAGGAGACGATCTTCCATCCATTTATGACAGTGCCTTCAGCTATTGGGTTTGTCAGGATAGGAACATCGTTAAAATTTTTTTCAAGAGATGTGACTGCCGGCACGTCTTTTTCATAATACTCGGGCTGCTGGTAAACAAGATAAATCCCTTTATCCGTTAGCTTATATATTTTCAACATGCTGGTTCCACCATTGCTGACAATGGTCGGCAGGTAATTGCCCTGCATTTCGAATACGGTTTCCTTCTCTTCAGCAAATTCATTTCCTGTTCCCTTGAAGTATTTGATCTGGTTTTCGGCAGGGAAATATGTTTTTAAGATCTCCTGGTCGGACTGATCAGGCTTAGAATCAGGGCTGGTGGGGGAAGTTTTCGGCTTTGAGGGGGTATCATTGGTCTTACCATGGTCATTCGTTATTGGTTTTTCATCGCTGTCGCCTTGATCGGGTTGATTCGATTGATCATGAGCGGAATCTGCAGGTTTTTCCTGCTCATTTCTACTGTGGGATTGTAAACCGCTGCATCCAGCCAGAGTTAACGACATTAACAATATTAGAAATGTCTTCATTTATTTCACATCCATCCTTACAGATTGTTTCATTTATTTGACGGATCTTAACAATGAAATGTTTCTTGTTGGTTAGAAAAGGGCTTGAGTTTTTTATATATAGATTTATACAGAAATTTGAAGAAGCACTATCTATCCTTTGCACAAAGCGGTGAGATTTAAAACAATAAGCAGGATACATACTAAAAAATATTTAGTAGAAAGAAGGAAGATACGATGAAAAAATTGGCTGCTTTATTTTGCTGTTTATTTTTCGTTTGGTCAAGCGGTATCTCTTATGCTAATGAACTTAAAATGCCTTCCGAGATGCTGGTAGAAAAAAATGAAAAAGAAGGGGTTTTTATCTATGCGACTCCCTTTCCTAAAGATGATCTCTTCAGAAACTTTCGTGTAGAGATTGGTAAAGCGGTAGTGGAACCACTGGATTGGCAAATTTCAATGAGAGAAGAACGAAGACCTGAGTTGCATGTGATTGATCTTAATGATGATGGCAAAAAGGAAGTTGTGGTTATTTTAACTTTAGGAACCGGAACTTGGGTGGTACAAAAAGAAGCTCATATTCTTCAAGAGGTAGAAACGGCTAACGGGAAAGCCTTTGAGGAAATAGACATAGACAATCCTGTCCATACGATACAGAGAGACTTCAGGATTACAGCAACAGATAAAAAGATAAATGTTGAGGGGCGCGGACATACTTGGGAAGCAAACAATCTTTGTGGTAAAACCGATTTTAAACACAGGTTCCCGCTCCATCAATCGGTGAATTGGAAAGTTGAGGGTAATACCCTCAATGCTCATGTTGGTTTGACCCTTACCGATAACTGTGTACCAGGTGCATTCATTCTCAAATATAAGCAGAAAGGCGAAATGTATATTGCAGAGCAGATCATAGTGAATCTATAGAACTTTTTTCTCGAAAAAAAATTAGGTTTACACTCATATTCATTATTAAAACATATCATTTTTCCTTAGTTAGTCCAGATTTATATATAAAGAACAGTAGCCAGTCAAAAATTTACTACTAAGAAAAATGAATTAATTAGTCGAATTGGATCATTCACCAGTTGGGAGCGATTTTTCACCGGTTGGAATAGTTTTTTCACCAGTTGGAATAGTTTTTTCACCAGTTGAAACCATTTTTTCACCAGTTGGAAATACTCCCTTAAAAAAAGTGAAAAAAACCCGTCCTCATGTACCACCGTGATATCATAGGTATGAATTATATTTTGCAAATGAGTAGGAGTTGGCATCGGTTTGAACGGTACTGTGGAGACGTGTATAAATATAATAAATAAAGCTAAGAAGATTGTTGTATTGACTGGTGCTGGAATCAGTACTGAGTCGGGAATAAAGGATTTTCGGTCACGTAATGGTCTTTATAAAATGGCGCCTGAGTACATTCTTTCTATTGATTATTTTTATGATAACCCTCATGAGTTTTACAAGTTTGCTTTGGAGAATCTTCACCATCCAAATGCTATTCCAAATAAAGGACATGAAATTTTGACGAAGTGGGAGAATGAAGGCAAAATCCTTCACATCATCACTCAAAATATTGATGGGCTTCATCAGAAAGCTGGGAGCAAAAATGTGATTGAGTTCCATGGGACAATGAAGACTGCTACCTGTTTAAACTGCGGGCAAAAGTATACTACTGAAGAAATGGTTTCAAGAATAGAAGAAAATACGAATTTTTATGTTTGCAGCAAGTGCGAAACGGCAGTTGAAAAACAGCGTTTAATTAAACCTGATGTTGTCCTCTTTGGGGATGCCGGGGAATGGTTTACGGAGGAGGGTTTTGAATATATTCTCACCCTAATTCAAGAAGCTGATTGCTTATTAGTCTTAGGAACAAGCCTTAAGGTGACCCCATTTTCAATGTTTCCTCAGTATAAGGGCCCAAATGTACCAATGATCATTATCAATAAAGGTGACACACCATATGATTTTGCCCCTGATACATACGTTATCAAGGATTCGATTGGAGAGACATTGTCAAAAATAGATGCTAGCGTAAAGTGATAAATAAGAGGCTGACTCAAAAGGTTGTTGAATGCAAATTTGAGCAGATTAGTGTTTCAATATCTGAGAACAACTCCTAGCGGAAAAAGTACGACGAGTTGTCATGAGA
>NZ_JBALSS010000013.1:34838-52972 GCF_036967045.1 Bacillus sp. JJ1609
GGGTTCCGAGAACAACTCAAAAAGGGTGTCCCAAGATACTTTTGGGACACCCTCTTCTTTATCTTATCCGATTATTAATGATACGCTCTGGCAATGGGCGTTCAAGGTCAATACTGTTATTGGCTAATTCATCTGGGTTTTCAGTTTCAACTGAATCATCAGTATAATCTTCCATAACGGGTTCTTGCCTATCGAGTGAGTCAGGGCCAAAATCATTTGTCACAGTTTTATTATTCTGTGGCTTTTCGACGTTATACCCAGATATTGAACTAGTTAGTGTGTACTCTTTTTCTGCTTTAATCCTTTGCACCTCTTCAATGGCTTCTTGTTCATTTTTGAATGACTTCAGGATGTGCTTTTTCTCTATTTCCATTTCCTATCAGCCTCCAAAGTTTTCATTTTACTATTTATATACCCATGAATAATACATCTCTAACAAATGAATAAATTCTTTGAATAAGATAATTGAATGTATTTTCAACTCATGGTCTATTTCGACTTCATTTCTGGTAAAATATTTTTACAATACTTAGAAAACTAGATAAAAAAGGGGATTGGGATTTGAAGAAGCGTATTATTTGGACTTCCGGTGGTGTCGTGCTTTTGATTATCGTTAGCTTGCTTGCGGCAGGTAATTATTTTTACGATGTAGCCATCAATCGAAGCCATGAATCGGTCGATCTTCATGGCGGCGGAGAAAGTGTCGCAGCTGCTGGTTTGCTTAGTGAGTATGAGCAACAGACTAAGCTTGAAGAGGTCACGAAATGGACAGATCAGCAGTCTTTTGACATTGTCGAGATTGAGTCTGAAGATGGCTTGAAGTTAAAAGCGCGATTTTTAAAAAATGCACATTCCAACGGAAAAGCTGTCATTTTGGCACATGGATATAAAGGGAACAGTGAGCAAATGCCCGGAATCACAAAATATTACTATGAGCTAGGCTATGACATTCTGAAGCCTGATGCAAGAGGGCATGGACTGAGTGAGGGAGAGTATATTGGCTATGGTTGGCATGACCGAAAAGATTATATACAGTGGGTTCTTTTTTTGGTAGATAAAAAGAAAGAAGATGCTATTTTTCTTCATGGGTTTTCGATGGGAGCGGCAACTGTACTGATGACGAGCGGTGAAAAGCTACCTGCCGAAGTGAAAGGAATTATTGCGGACAGCGGCTATACATCTGTTCTTGAAGAACTATCTCACCAATTAAAATTTCTTTATCATTTGCCAGCCTTCCCAGTTATGCAGGTAACGAGTGCGATTACAAATTTAAGAGCTGGCTACACCTTTGAAGAGGCATCTGCACTCGAGAGTGTTAAGAAAAACAAGCTTCCTTTATTTATTATTCATGGTGATAAGGATGAGCTTGTCCCAACTGAAATGGCTCAGCGTATTTTTGATATGGCCGTAAGCAAGAAGGACTTATGGATTGTTCCTGGTGCCGGTCATACAGAGGCATATACGATTGCGGAAGAAGAGTATCAGGAGCGACTTAAAGCGTTTTTAACCGATGCTCTTGAACAGTAGGAGGAATTTCACATGCAGAACATTGATAAAATCGGCAAAAGATTTTGGTATATGACGCCGGATTCAGAAACAGACCGTCCCATTCTTGGCATGGTAGTTGGCGATGAGAAATCATTAATGATTGATGCGGGCAATTCGGAGGCTCATGCACAGTTATTCCTGGAAATGCTCGCCGAAAAACAGGTTAACAACCCTCAGCTGGTCGTCCTGACTCATTGGCACTGGGATCACATTTTTGGACTCTCTGCTTTGAAAGAAGTGCTATCAATATCTTCAGCTCACACAAAAGATGAGATGAAAAAGCTAATTCAGTTGTCATGGTCTGATGAGGCATTGGACCAAAGAGTTTCCGAGGGCACCGAGATTGAGTTTTGTTCTTCGGCGATTAAGAAGGAATATGTCACTCACCGGGATATAAAAATCACTCTTCCTGATTTGACGTTTGAAGACAAACTGGAAATTGATTTAGGAGGTGTAACTTGCATTGTGAAGCATGTCGGCGGAGATCATGCTTATGATTCAGTTGTTGTCTATATAAAAGAAGAAAAAATCCTCTTCCTCGGTGACAGCATTTACCCTGACATTTTTTCTAAAAAAAGGAATTACACAATCGAACACACACTCACTTTGCTTGAAGAACTGGAGAACTTTGATGCGGATACATATATCCTTTCACATTGGAGACCTATATCAAAAGATGAATTCCAAAATGAAGTCACGCTTCTAAGAAAAAGTGCTGAGTTATGTACTGCCTTTAATGGGGAGTTGAAAAATATAACTGAAGCGTATAAATCTGAAACGGGTCATGATCTGACCGAGGAGGAACTTGAAACAATTGAATATTTTGTAAATGGATACGACATGTCAAATGATCTCAGCAATTGAAATGTCAGCCGCACAAAACAAATCCACCCCCAACTATGGCTGTTTTCGATCCTTTTAAAAGGGGTAAACGCTAAACAAACATCAGCTGGACAAAGTATAATTCATCCGTCCAAACATATATCTCTAAAAGACCATCAAAAAGGAGAGATTATGATGCCGGTTGGAACGCACGAAATTACGATGGATATCCCGATTGAAGAGGTATGGGATTTCGTAAAGGATATGGACAATTGGGCTCCTTTATTGCCTGGCTACATAAGCCATGAAAAACTGAGTGATCAGGAATCAAATTGGACATTCAAGGAAACTGTGGGAATCCTTAAGAAGAAAATCAGTTTGCACGTCACGATAAAGGAATGGATTGAGCCGACGGGGGTGACATTCGATTTGAAGGGGATTAATGAGAACCTGACTGGGAATGGATACTTTAAGGCGGAGGCATTGGATAAAAGCAGAACAAAAATGACAGGCTATTTGGAAATGGTCGCTGAAGGGGCATTGGCGCCAGTGATGAATGCTGTGATGAAAACTTCACTTCCAAAAAGCGGTGAAGAGCTGACTACTGCGATTGCAGAAAAATTGATGGAACAGAGAGCACTTCGATAGTATTCTAAAAAGTAAACAAAGGAAAATGGAGCATGCGCTTAGCATGCTCCTCATTTTTTTTCCACTTTAACAAGCCCATCTTTTCTTTCGTCTTTTACAAAGTAAATGACTACAGTATCCTCAAGTTCAAGTTTTTGTCCGGATGGGAGATAGTCCTTTTTAAAGTAAATGGTTTTACCATTTTCGTCCTTCCCGTAATAACCTGAATCATCTATGTCAGTAATCATATATTCCTGGGTGGAATATTCATTTGTTACTGTGTTAGCCGCTTCAGTGGCTTCATTCATCTCCAATTTAAGAAAGATTAATAGTCCCAGAAACAATGTTAATAAAAATAAGATAAATACCTTCATATCCAATCCTCCACTACTTAATACACAAATCAGTATATGCACTGTGACTTTAAAAATGAGCCTATTTAAAAACAGTGATGGTTCTAAATTTGTTATAATAATAGGAATAGCTTCTGTAAATAGCACGATTGAAAAGAAAGGTTTTTAATATGCCAGAGAAAAAGAAATTATATGAAGTCGACCTATATGAGCCAATACAGAAACATTTCCTAAAGCAAGGGTACCGTGTTAATGGCGAGGTGCATGATTGTGACTTGACTGCTGTGAAGGGCGAGGAATTAATCATCATCGAATTGAAGCTTAACTTGAATATTGATTTATTGCTGCAGGGAACAAGAAGGCAGCGACTGACGGATCTTGTTTATATAGCCATTCCTATGCCAAAGCGGATTTCGAGGCGACGTTGGAATGACGTGCTACAACTAATTAAAAGATTGGAACTTGGTTTGATTACAGTGTCATTTTCCGGAAACAGGCGAAAGGTTGAGTTTGTTGTCCATCCAGAGCCGTTCGAACGAGGACCTGTGAAAAACAAGCGGAAAAAGTCTGCGCTCCTGGCAGAAATAGAGGGAAGAAGTGCTGATTACAATATAGGGGGCAGCAGCAAAAAGAAAATCATGACAGCGTACAAAGAAAATTGCATACAGATTGCCTGCTATCTCGAAAAGTTGGGACCTATGGCTCCCAAGGCACTGGCAGCTCTTGGGACTGGTAACAAAACACAATCTATCTTAAATAAAAACTATTATAAGTGGTTTGATAGGGTGCAAAGGGGAGTCTATGCCATAAGTGAGCAGGGAAGAATGGAGATTCGAGAAAACCCAGAGCTAGTGAATTACCATTTGGATAAGCTGGAATTTTAGTGATTACTAAAATATTCCCAAAAATTTTAAACTTATGGTCAGATGGAACGTAAGAAACAATATCAGATCTGAATCATGAAAAAGATTCAAAAGGGGAAATGAAATGAGAAAGTTTGTTTTCATAAGTGTTTTATTATTTTGCTTACTGGGTGCTCAAACAGCATGACTGCAAAAGAAGCGATTGAAAAGAACTATGAACATTATAATAATAAAAATTTTGCAGCCTACTTCGATATGCAGAGTGAAAGACTTCAGGAAGAAATGATTAAAACCTCAAAAATGAGCAGGGAAGATCTAATCCTGGGCTGGAAAAAAAGCTGGATTCCTGCTGAGGTTATAAAGATTGAGTCAGAAAGCGGCGGGACTGATGAGGGTACAATCGTCACAGCAACCGTCCATTATCCCTCAACTCTACTTAGCCCAGAAACGACCACTCAAACAACTTACGAACTGATAAAAGAAAATGGAGAGTGGAAAGTCGATGAGGTCGTAAAAACAGAACAACTTGCCAAGCATTAAGAAGGTAAACTTCACAGGTGATTCCCTAATTCAAATTTGCATGAAAAATAAAAACCAGGCCCAGGAGAAAACTCATGGGCCTGGTTTTTCATTATTTCCGCTTTCCTCTTAAATCGACGCCAATTGCTGCACCATTACGGCTGGAATCAGCGACACCCTTGAAGATGCCATTCTTATGATCAATTTGGATACTCTGAACATTGCCGATTGTCGTTGGCAGAGGTCCGAATTTATGTCCCATACTATTCAGTGAACTTATGATCTCAGGGCTAATTCCTTCTTCATAACGATAAGAATTTAGATTGTTCGTGTATATTCTTGGTTCTTCTACTGCTGCCTTTAGTTCCATGTCATATTCAATCGCATGAAGGATCGTTTGCAAGACTGAGGTAATGATTGTAGGTCCTCCCGGTGAACCTACTGTCAGTACAGGCCTATCATTTTGATAAACAATCGTCGGCGTCATACTGCTTAACGGACGTTTGTTCGGCTGAACTTCATTCGCGCCGCCTGGAATTGCATCAAAGTCTGTCAGCTCGTTATTGAGCATGATTCCATAACCAGGCACCATGATTCCTGTTCCGAACAGCTGTTCAATCGTTGTTGTATACGAAACGACATTGCCCCATCTGTCCGTTACGCTAAAATGAGTCGTTTCTCCGTACTTTTTATCATTCGGCTGGGCAGTTGGGGTATAATTAGCTGTTTCTGTTTCGTATTTCCACGGATCACCGGCTTTCACATTTTGATTAGCTGCTTCCATGTTGATCAACTGCTGACGTTCCTTAATGTATTCAGGATGAAGCAGGCCATTAACTGGCACCTTTACGAATTCAGGATCACCCGCATAGGCTGCTCTGTCTGCATACGCGAGATGCATTGTTTCTGCGAGCAAGTGATATTTTTCAAGAGAATGAACATCATATTGAGAAAGGTTGAAACCGTCCAGAATCTTGAGCATTTGTAAAAGGAAAACCCCGCCTGAGCTAGGAGGAGGCATACTGGCAATCTTGTAGCCTTGGTAATCTCCCCAAACAGGTTCGTCAATTGTGACATCATATTTCTCCAGGTCTGATGGGGTAATCGACCCGCCAAAATCTTGAACCACATTGGCTAATGCCTGTCCAATTTCACCTTTATAGAAAGCATCTGGTCCGTTGGAGCGAATCAACTTAAAGGTTTTCGCAAGATCCTTCTGGACAAGTTTGTCTCCTTCCTTAAGCGGCTTGCCGCCTGGGAGGAATACCTCCTTCGCAGCAGTACGCGATAACATTTCCTGATTGTCCGCGATTGCTGCTGCGAGTACAGAATCAATTGGGAAGCCTTTATCTGCAAGTTTTACAGCTGGGCCGATCAACTGCTGCAACGGTCGGGTGCCCCATGTTTTTAGAGCAGTTTCCAGGCCTTTTAATGTACCAGGAACTCCAACAGCCGTACCGCCAGTTGAGCGGGTTGCAAATGGGATTGGATTACCAGTCTCATCAAGGAACATATCTGGTGCTGCACCTTGAGGAGCCCGTTCCCGGCTGTTTACAATCGTTGTTTTCTTGGTTTTTCCGTCGTATACCATCATGAATCCGCCGCCGCCTATTCCTGACATCATCGGTTCAACGACGTTTAGGGCGAATTGGATGGCAACTGAAGCATCGATCGCGTTACCCCCTTTTCTAAGCACCTCAGCGCCAATTTCTGAAGCGAGTGGGTGAGCGGTCGCGACCATCCCATCCTTGCCAAGGTCGACCTGGCTATACTGATCATAATCGAATTTCGGTTTTTTCGCCTGCCCTGCCATCGGCAATGTTCCAACGAGCAGGAGTACAGACAATAGCGTAATCAACCCTGAGCGTAACAATTTTTTCATCCTTTACCTCCTTATACAATCTGAATTCACTTTAATGGTAGAAAAAAGGAATAGGAAAAGGCAAACGAAAGGGTTGAATATTTAGAATTTTGAATCTTTTATACTTGACAAAATTTTACATAAGGGAAGAAAGTTGCAGGAATTATTTGGTGGATAACTAACGAGGCAAAAATCTCTTAATATTGATGTTGTTTAAATGGAAGTGAATTTGGATTCTGAAAGAAAGAAAAAAACCCCTTATTAAAAGGGGGATAAATTTAATCCTTTTCTAGAAATTTATTTTCAACAAGCTCCTTTAATTCAGAAAGCTCGTTTTCACCGACATAATCTAGAGAGGATAGGACACTGTCAATCAGGAACTTCCTCGGTGCTTTTGATTTCAAAAGTTCGTCCTTGATAAAATCGAGCTTTTCGATATAATCTTTTTGTTTACAATCAAGCTTTTTGAGTTTGGAGATTACACAATAAAGGTTTTTTCTTAATTCAAGGTCTTCCATGCGGGAAGTAGGAAGCCATTTTTCCAAAATTTCCGGCGGAATCAGCTGCTCGCGGGCTTCTCCAGCTTCTTCAACCATTTTCATGATCCGATTTACGCTATAACGAACCACTGGTAAAAGATTTACACTTGGTCCGTGAGCCATCACATAGTACCTGATATTTTGCTGCAACATTCCCTTGAGCATGATTGTCGCATCAAGTAAAAATGGATGTAAGCTTTCATCAAATAGATCTTTGAACCTTTCATACCCCCATCTGAGGGTTTTCATCTGCCCAATTTCAAGAAATTTCTTCAATTCCTTATCGTTTGAAAAAAATACTTCTTCATAAAGGGGGATTAAGTTGTGTTCTCTGTTTGTCCTCATTTGTATTTCAATTTGTCTAATCAGGATTTCTGGATCAGAAGGATCCTTTCCTGCTATTAATTCATGGCGTTCTTTTTCTATTTTTTGGAACGTGTTTTTAAAAATGGCAATTAATAACTCATTTTTTGAGGAAAAATAATTATAAAAGGTACCTTTCGATATTCCGCTGTATTCGAGGATTTCCTGTAATGAAGTGGCTTGGAAACCTTTTTCAATAAATAAATCATGTGCTTTATCTATGACATGCTGTTTTCTGTCGTTCATTTTTTCACCTAACTTTCCATTAGACCGCCTGTATAAAAAATATACTACATTAAATTTATTAATTATACAAATCCCTTAACAAAGGGGATTTTTAACGGTTGCAAAAAATGAACCGATGGTATATGCTAGATTCTATGCAAAAGGAGAAATTATAAAGATCAAAACTTCATAGGGGGAAATTTAATGCAGCAAACACAACAATTTAAGGCTCCTGATCGTCCGCCATACGGAATTCTTGCGGTATTGATTATCGGTGCTTTTATCGCTTTCTTGAACAATACATTGCTGAATATTGCTTTGCCATCCATTATGGCAGACTTGGAAATAGAACCATCTACAGTGCAATGGCTTACGACAGGTTTCATGTTAGTCAGCGGGATCATGATTCCACTCAGCGCATATTTAATTCAAAAGTATTCTGTCCGGCGCTTGTTTTTAACTGCTATGGGACTCTTTACCGCAGGTACAATTCTTGCAGGTGTAGCGCACATCTTTCCGGTATTATTGGCAGGCCGTATGATTCAGGCTTCAGGTACGGCGATCATGATGCCTTTATTAATGAACGTCATGCTAGTTAGCTTTCCGATTGAAAAAAGGGGTGCGGCAATGGGTGTATTTGGACTTGTTCTTATGTTCGCACCTGCGATTGGCCCGACACTTTCTGGCTGGATTATTGAGCACTATGATTGGCGCATGCTATTCCATGTTATCACACCAATCGCGGCTACAGTGCTTATCTTGGGCTTTTTCATGTTAAAGGATAAGAAGGATAAAGTTATCTTGCAATTAGATCTTTTTTCACTCATCCTTTCAAGCATTGGTTTCGGAGGATTACTTTATGGCTTCAGCTCAGCAGGATCAAAGGGCTGGGATAGTCCATATGTCTATGGAACACTGATTGCAGGTGTTGTAGCGTTAATCTGGTTTATTTTACGTCAATTAAATCAAGATAATCCAATGCTTAATTTCCGGATTTATAAATATCCGATGTTCGCTTTGTCATCTGCTATTTCTATGGTAGTAACGATGGCAATGTTCTCAGGTATGCTGTTATTGCCGATTTATGTTCAGACGGTACGCGGCATTTCACCATTGGATGCAGGGCTTATGCTGCTTCCTGGTGCCATTGCAATGGCGATTATGTCACCGATCACTGGTCGATTATTTGACAAGTTCGGCGGAAAAGTTTTAGCGATTATCGGATTATCCATTACCGTCATTACAAGCTATTATTTCAGCAAGCTATCGCTGGAAACGACCTACACACAGCTAATCATTCTTTATACTTTAAGGATGTTCGGAATGTCTATGGTCAACATGCCAGTATCCACTAACGGCTTGAACCAGCTGCCTGCACGTTACTATCCACACGGTACAGCAATGAACAACACAATGCAGCAGGTAGCCGGCGCAATCGGTACTGCTTTATTGGTTACAGTTATGTCTAACCGTGCAGAAGTTCATGGCAAAGAGTTAGCTGAGGAAGCAATGAAACATGCATCTGCAGCAGGCGCACAGCCAACAGCAGCGGCAATAGCTGAAATGAAACATCAAATCGCCATGAAAGCCATGATGGAAGGAATCAATGATGCGTTCTTTGTAACAGTATTTATTTCATTGGTAGCATTGATTTTGGCATTCTTTATCAAACGGGCTAAACAGGCAGAGGATACAATTGGCAGAGAACCTGCTAGCCAAAAATCAACTGCTGAATTAGCGAAAAATTAATTCTCAAACCCCTGGATTCCAGGGGTTTTTTCTTGCCCTTCTATTCGAATATGTAATTATATCCACAATTAATATGTGTTAAGAAAATGGGAAACCTACCTCTAAATAAATAAAGCCTTTTATCGCTGCTGACTTCTAACAGCCAGTATAGCGTTCCTAATCTTATGGAAGAAGGGAGGATTCTAAGTGGATAAAAAGAAAGCATCTACTACTAAGGATGCCGAAGCAAAATTATTTGGATTAGATAAAGAACTCAGTCTGCAATCAGTCAATTTTGCAACAACAGAAAATCCACTGTTAAATGAACATTTTCGTGAAGAAAACAAAGAGGAATGATTATACGATTAATTTTGTGTATTTTCTCTTGAAAAGTAAATTAAATGCTTGAATACGATTCATAAAGTAAAAATAAGCCGGACAGGATGCCCAGCTTATTTTTTACTGTTAGCCACAACGGCTTCTTCTTTATATTGAGTTTTAAATTGTTCTAGCATTTGATTCGAGATCGCACTGTATCCTGAAATGCTAGGATGTACGCCATCACTGTAGAGATTTTGAAGATTGTCGCTGTTGATCACTTTGGTAGTCTGTACGACAACAGAAGCTGGCGTGTTTTTTGCCACATCGTAAATCATTAAATTCCATTTCGGCAGGAGCTTGTCTGCCAGGGAATAGAATTGGTGGTCAGCAGGCATAGGGTTATATAGTTCAAGAAAAACAATTGTAGCGTGAGGATTAAGCTCGCTGATTTTAGCAGAGATTCCTGATAAATTTTCGCTAAAGCTTGTTTGCAAACTATCAAATGATTTTAGAGCACTATATAAATCTGCCTTTTTTACAGCTCTAAGCACATCGTTTCCACCTACATTAACAGTGATGATATCTGCCTCTTTTATTTCTTCATCAAAATTGCCTTCCTGTATCAGCTCGTTTAGCTTCTGACTAGTGATTCCAATAATTCCTCTGTTGTTTGTAACGACCTGTTTACCAGTTTGTTCTTGCAGCTTATCCGAAAACTGAGTAACCAGATTTTCTTTTTCGGCAACTCGATATCCGTGTATAATAGAATCTCCAAGAGCAAGATGAGTAATCGTCTTGTCATTGGATGCACGGTAATAATCTAAATAGGTTAGCTTATTGGTATTCGTAACTTTCGCTGTGCTTTCTTCCATCATTTTGTTGAGCATGTATTGGGGATAATAAATCCAGGCAGAAACCGACAAGACCATTAGAAGGGATAAAAGCAGAAGATACTTTATGATTCTCATGATGTTCACTCCTCGATATATTTCTATTTTATCAAGGATAGAGGAAGAAATAATTAGGGGGGTATTTCCAATTTGAAATATTTTGTTTATTCATGACGAATTATGACATGAATTTATTGAAATTATTGGATGTTTTCTCATGATAATTTGTTATAATTATAGAATTATTATATTCAAGGAGTACAACTATGTACCAGACTTATTCCACTAAGGAAAAAATAAAACAAATTTTTGTTATGCTGATCCCAATTTTAATTACACAGCTCGGCATGTTTTCGATGGTATTCTTCAATACAATCATGTCAGGTAAATATAATTCATCAGACCTCGCTGGTGTCGCAATCGGGTCGTCGATCTGGAATCCAATTTTCACGGGATTGAGTGGAATCCTGCTTGCAGTCTCACCGATTGCCGCTCAGCGTTTCGGTGAGAAAAAGGGGAAGGAAGTAGCATCAATTCTTTCTCACGGAATATACCTCGCCTTAATGATTGCTTCACTTGTCATCATTACGGGGATTTTCCTGCTTAATCCGATATTGTCTGCGATGAACCTTCCGGAAAGTGTGAATGAAACAGCTCATGATTATTTAGTAGGCCTGAGTTTCGGAATCATTCCACTGTTCATTTTTAACGTGCTGCGTTCGTTCATCTATGCACTAGGAAAGACCAGAGTGGTCATGTATATCCTGCTGATGGCGCTGCCAGTCAATTTCTTTTTAAATTATGTTCTGATTTTCGGCCGTTGGGGCTTCCCGCAACTCGGTGGTGCAGGCGCAGGATATGCGACATCCTTCACTTATTTTCTCATCGCTTGCCTGACCGCAATGCTGATCATCACACAGCGCCCGTTCAGGGAATTTGTGGGACTTCAGTATTTCAAAGAATTTTCAGGTGAAAAGTTTAAAGAAATCCTGAAAATCGGTGTCCCGATGGGGCTATCCATTTTCTTTGAAACAAGCATGTTTGCGGTAGTAACTATTCTAATCAGTAAATTTAATATAACAACGATTGCCGCCTATCAATCTGCCTTGAACATTGTTGCGTTCCTCTACATGATTCCGATGAGCATTTCGATGGCGCAGACCGTTTTGGTAGGCTTTGAAGTCGGAGCAGGGCGTTTTAAAGACGCTAAGGTGTACAGCTGGCTTGGCATCTATTTATCCATTATTATTGCTGTGGTCGCTGGCCTGCTTGTTGTATTTTTCCGCTATGAAGTCGCCGGGTTCTATTCAAATGAACCGGCCGTCATTACCTTGACAGGACAGTTCCTGATTTATGCATTATTTTTCATGATTTCTGACGCTATCCAGGCAACCGCGCTAGCGGCATTAAGAGGTTATAAAGACGTGAATTTCTCATTCGTCATCACGCTGATTGCATACTGGCTCATCTGTCTGCCAGTCGGATATATCCTGGCCCATTACACATCTCTTGGAGCCCCAGGTTACTGGATCGGACTGACAGCAGGATTGCTGGCAGCCGGGGTATTCCTGTCTATGAGATTGATTTATATTCAAAAGCGCCGATTTACAGTTAAATTGGCGGAAGTTGTTTAAAAACAGCGAGGTTTCTCGCTGTTTTTTTTATTTGAGTTTGGTTTTATTCTAGATTTTTTTTGTAATACAGCAGCATTCTCTAAAGTTGCAGTTTTAATAGTCGTAGCTTTTCTTATTCTTTAAAAATAGGACCCCAAGAAAAAGCAGGAATGCCAGCAAATAACGTGGAATATACGTTAATGGGGGTGCATATCGCATGGCAAATCAAAGATATTTAAAGCTGGCAGCCGAAAATTTTCAAAGTATCAAGAAGCAGGCAGATAGAGCAATGGAACAATTGGACATTGAGGAGCTTCACTGTGCACCAAATGCGGAATCGAACAGCATTGCAGTTCTTGTCAAGCATATGAGCGGTAACTTGAAATCGAGGTTTAGTGACTTTTTAACTTCAGATGGTGAGAAGCCAGATCGAAATCGGGACGGGGAATTCAACGGGACGTACGCATCCAAAACTCTGTTGTTAGACGCATGGAATTCAGGCTGGGAGGTTTTATTTAATACGCTTGCAGGGCTGAAGGAAGAAGATTTGACCAAAACTGTGTTTATCCGCAGCGAAGCCCACTCTGTCATGGAGGCGATTCAGCGGCAAATTGTCCATCAATCCAGCCATTCTGGGCAAATCGTCTATATTGCTAAAATGATTAAAGATGAAGAATGGACTACATTAAGCATTCCGAGGGGAAAGTCGGAAACATTTAATCAGCAGATGAATAAGCAGTTTAAATAGGACTGAAACTTCCCGAGCTTCAAACAGTTAGTAGAAGGAAGCAGTTAATTAAAGAGCCCCAGGGTGAATTATATCTCACCTTGGGGCTTTTTATAAATCAATGCATTAATGTTTTCCTGGCGCGAAACTTCTTCCACTGGAATCGTATGAAACAGCCGACACAGAATCCAAGAATTGCAATAAATGCTGCTAGTGCAACCATAATCGTAAAGAAATGGCCAAGCCCAATGAGACCAATTGAATAGGAGATCAGGCCTCCCGCTAAACAAATGACTGCAATAAGTTGATTGAACTGCTGCTGCTCCCAATCTTCAGGGATGTATTCAGATGGAGCCTTTTTCAAGAAGGTTTTTGCAATCCGCATAACTGGATTAAATCCAAACACTAAACCTAAAATTCCCGCTCCAAGCGGCAAAGCCAATATCCATTCGAAACCTGTTATCCAGGTAGAAACCACACTTAAAACAATAAACCACTGATTTGTTCTGACAAGAGGCTGGGGAACCGAGCGCAATGTTGTTTGCATTTTAATTCCAACCTTTCTTATATGTTTTATTGGATAATATGTATTTTATCTTATTTTCATTCCCGTGTGAAGAAAAAGGATCATTTTTTCTCTAAAATGGACTTTTAGCTGAATTTGGAAAAGGCTCCCTGAATACTATATAAACTGAATGACCGGATTCAGTGTCCGGTACAAATATAGAGAGAACGTTGGGGGAAATATGGGAAAAAGCAGAAAAGTACTAATCGTTTTGCTGGCTGCAGGTATTGTGGGATTAGCTGGATGTTCAGGGAATAGTTCAAGAGAAGATGAACTCGAGAAAAAGGTTGCCGAGCTTGAAAAGAAGATTGAAAAGGAAAAAGAAAAAACAGAGGATGAAAAAAAACCTGAGGAAAAAGTAGTTGAAGAGCCAGAACCTGTTGTCATCAATGTTATTGATCCAACTACAAAAGCCGTGATTAAAACCTTTCATCCAGCTGACCTAGGCTATGGAACAGACAACACAAAATTCAAGGATGAAATTGAGAAATTGGCAAGAGAATTAGCAAGAGGTACAGGAACCAAGGCAGGTTATGATCAACGAATGACTTTGGATAAAATCGGAACAGATGGCCAGGTGATCAAAGGAACTCCTCAAACGATCCTTAAAGAAGCCGAACTTGTTGAAAAAGTTATCACTGCCTCTGAAAAAGGCGGTGATATCGAATTGCCGCTCTATGTAACAGCGAGTGGGTACAAGATGGAGGATGTCACCCATTTAGGAGAAGTGGTTGTAGGGAGTTATACAACTTACTTCAATCCGGGTGTTCCAGGAAGAACGAAGAATATCGAACTGTCTGCTGAAGCAATTAATAATATCATTCTCGGATCAGGAGATGTCTTTTCCTTTAACACAACGGTGGGTCCTAGCGATGCTGCTCATGGATACCAGCCTGCAGAAGAAATTGTCAATAAGAAATTGGTTATGGGTATAGGCGGAGGCATCTGTCAGACATCTTCCACACTTTTCAATGCTGTTGACCTGCTGGGAGTTGGGTATGTGGAAAAGCATCATCATTCTTTAACAGTTGGGTATGTTCCGAAGGGGAGAGATGCCACTGTTTCATACGGCGGCAAAGATTTCAAGTTTCAGAATACGACTGGGGTACCTCTTTTACTGAAAGCTGTGATAGGGAATGGAACGCTGACGGTTGAAGTAAGGACATCCAAGCAATATGAATCCATGGTGAAAAAGGGAATTTGATAAATAGATAAAAGGCTTAAAAAGAATCCGCCGAAAGATGTAGATAGAATCATTCCAACGGTGAATGTATGCAATAAAGAATTCCCTTATTCTAAATATAAGAATAAGGGAGGCGATCAGAATGGAATTGAATCCTCTGATTTTAGAAAGCATGTGGAAAATCAAGAAAGAGCAAATGAAGAGGGAAGCTGACTTTAAGGAAACTTATAATCTTTATCCTGAATTCGCACAAATCAGAAGTAATTTTAACAAGATGTTCAGAAGGTAAAATAAATCAAAATCCCCTGCCTTAACTGGCAGGGGATTTTTCACGAAGTGCGTCTATTCTCATTAACATTAACCAGAAGCCCGCGTTTAATCCAATATTGAAAGTTATCTTTTGGGAATACGCTTCTGTTTTCGGCATTGTTCATTTTGATGACGACGCTGCTATCTGAAACCTCCAGTACTTTAAGCCTGTCGGAGTTATACATATTTGGCAGAAACCCGCTTTTTATTTCAAACTCCATGTTATTATAGTACTCCATGCACAATTCCTCCTTATTCTTCAGGTAAAATTAGGTTTGCCATCCAGCTTACTTTTATCCAAAAAATGGCTGAAAATATATTTCTATAGCACGGAAAGGTTGATTTTCCTCAATGGATGTTTTTATTAGTATTTATTCCATACTCTATTGCGGTTTTATATCTGACTTTATATCCTGTCATCCTTGAAATAATGAAATATCTTAAAAAATCAAAGCATCCTCATACAAAAGGCCTCTATATATTTACTACTTCAGTTTTTTTAGGTATTTATGAAATGGACACTCCGACAATGATGTTTTTTCATCATGAAGGAAGTATTGCTTCCATTCAAAATTGTCGTCATTTCCGTAACTGTTTAAATCAGGATGAATTGGGCTGGAATCGTAGTGTTCCAGTCTTTTTCTTATGTTTGCTTTTATTTTCGCTGCAGCAGCTGGTGAAGAATTGAATTCAGTCAGCACCCATCTTGGTGTGATAGCAAGCATGAAGCAGGGGAAATGCCTGCTTTTTCTTTTTTCATGAGCGGGTGTTGCGCAGTACATAAAATATTGCTCACCATGAAAACAAAATTCCCAGGCAGAATCTTCTGGATCAACTGGAATATGGGCTGGCCAATCTGCGACATCCATTTTTCCCAGACCATTCAGCTGTTCCCAAAACAATTGCTCGTAATCTTCAACTTTATAACTCTCAAACAAATTAACGGGTGTTTCGAAAAAAATGACCAGAGAGGTGAATTTCCCAAGGGATCTTGAAACCTTTGTATACTCATGCAGCAGGTTAGCAAGTTCTTGGATGGTGGACTGCTTTGTTGGATCTCCTGTAAAGCCAAAACAGAATTGATTTAATGAATGTCCAATCGTAGCTGGTATACAGGGGAATGGTCTATTTTTATTCTGGATTTTTTTAGAAAAAACCTGCAAAATCTTTCTTTCTCCACTGTCCATGCTGTCTATATTTTTATGCAAAATTCGAATGTTTCTCACCTCCATACACTTTTACAGTATTCCGTGGGTGGGTGGGTAGGTGAATGTCCATTAGGCAATATAGGCTTTCTATTTGGATCGAACGAAAGGCATACTCCCTGTACTACTTTCTTCGTTATGAAAATTCTCCTTTATACTGGCATATATATTAAGTGGCATTTTATTTACATGACATTATCGAAAGAGGTGGTATAAAAATTGACAAATTGGTATGATCCTTACTACCAACATTATCAACAATACCAGCAGTATTACCCCTATGTGCCGCAGCCGCAAGCTCAGCCAGAAGGGTTCAGGCAGCCATACGGAACATCCTTTGCCCAATTCCGTCCAATTCGGCCTTCAACCCAAGATAATCTGATCCTTCCAAGGGGCTTCAAGTACGACATTGTCGCCACATGGGGCGAGGATATGGGAAATGGGGAAAAATTCGGCTTCAATAATGACTTTAATTGCTATTTCGGTAAAAACCCGAATGAGGGCTTATTATGGGTCAATCACGAGTACATTGGCAACTTGGGCATTTTTGTAACAGGGTACAAAGAAGAGGAAGGCGCTCCTCCTCGGACTGCTGAACAAATCGCCATTGAAAAATACAATGTTGGCGGATCTGTCATCCATATTAGAAAAGACCAGGGCGGGAACTGGCGCATTGTGAAAGGATCCCCTTATAACAGACGGATTACAGCAAATACACCTATCAATTTAACAGGACCGGTAAAAGGGCATGCAGCAGTAGGGGGAGCATCTCAAGTAACGGGAACATTTGGCAACTGTTCTGGCGGAAAAACACTCTGGAATACTGCGATGTCAGGTGAGGAGAATTATGAAGGTATCGTTAAGGATTGGTCAGAAAATCCGGAAGTGCCTGGCTTGAATGTCACTCATTATGGCTGGATCGTAGAGATCGACCCTGCAGATCCCCATTCAACACCGAAAAAACATACAGCACTTGGCCGCTTTTCCCATGAAAATGCGGCAATGACTCTTGGGAAAACAGGCAAGGTTGTCGTCTATAGTGGTGATGATGCAAATGACCAATGTGTTTACAAGTTTGTAAGTGATAGTGTGTATAAGCCTGAATTAGGAAAGCAGAATAGTTCTCTATTAGAAAAAGGAACATTATATGTTGCAGATATGGGTGCAACAAAGTGGGTTCCGCTTGATTTAGAAAAGACTCCTAAGTTGAAAGAGAAATTCAAATCACAGGCTGAAGTACTCGTAAATACCCGAGATGCGGCTAAGCTGGCTGGCGGTACACCATTGGACAGACCAGAGGATTTAGAGGTCCACCCAAGGGATGGATCTGTATTTATTGCGTTAACTAACAATACGAAGCATGGGAATTACTATGGTCAAATTTGGCGTTTGATTGAGGACGGAAATGATGCTGAAAGTACTGGATTTTCCTATGAGGTATTTGCAGTTGGCGGCCCGCAGAGCGGCTTTGCTTCTCCTGATAACCTTATGTTCGACCAGGTTGGGAACCTTTGGGTTACAACAGACATTTCCTCTGACAAACTTAGCCAGGGAGTATATAAATCCTTTGGTAACAATGGTTTATTCATGATTCCGACTGAGGGTCCTAACAAAGGGAAAGCTATGCAATTTGCCTCTGCTCCTGTACAGGCGGAATTGACTGGCCCTTGGCTTGCGCCAGATGGTGAAACACTATTCCTTTCAGTTCAGCATCCAGGGGAAGAAACAGAGGATGTGAATAATCCAACAAGCCGCTGGCCATATGGTGACATACCTCGTCCGTCGGTCGTAGCAATTTCCAGACAATGATAAAAAGGCAAGAGGGAGCACCTCTTGCCACTATTTAATGAATAAGAAAGTATAAAATTCACTT